>JAAYAK010000329.1 GCA_012719415.1 Syntrophorhabdus sp. | reverse complement strand
CCCCACTTAACAAAATCCTCCGTTTTGTAAAGTGCGCGCGGAGATGCAGGATTGACGGGCGTTTGCAGAGGGTGAGGTCTGGAGGAAGGTCGAAAAGGCCCGAAATTAAACATTTCTGTAGCGAAATGTGAAGGGGGAAAATGGGCGTTAATGCTGTAATGTAGTACTGCTGCCATGCAGTAAGGCTGTACGGCAGTAACGGCGGGACCAATGAGGGAAGGTCGTTAAAGCGCCGTTTAACTACACTTCAGGGTAACTGAGGCATTTGTAGTTAATCCGTAACCGCGTTGTATTCTATTTCTCGTACATCCACTCTGACGCTATTTACGAGAAATACAGTACACCCTGGGAGACAGGCAGGCATCAGGCCTGCGTGCACCACGCCTCCATCACGAGCTCCGGGGCATACTCGCGGAAGAGATCTAGGATCTCCTCGCGGGCGGGGTTGGAAGGAGAGAGCTTCATCGCCACGTCGAGGGGGGTGTGGTCATAGTCGTCCCGCGCCTCCACGTCGGCGCCGTGTTCGATGAGGAGGCGGACGACATCAGGGTGGCGCTGCTCACATGCCCAGTGCAGGGGGGTGTGGCCACGCCTGTGCCGCGCATTTGGATCCGCCCCGTGGGAGAGGAGGAGACGGGCAACGTCAGGGTGGCCCTGTCCGCATGCCTCATGGAGCGGGGTGACCATTTTCCAGCTCCGTTCGTTCACGTCCGCCCCGGCCTCGATGAGGAGACGGACGATGTCGGTGTGGCCCTGTCCGCATGCCCAATGCAGCGGGGTGCGGCCGTGCTCGTTCCGCGCCTCCATGTCCGCGCCGGCCTCCAGGGCCTCCCTGACCGCGTCTACGCTGCCATGGTCGATTGCAATGAATATCTGTTCCTGGTTCATCGTCCTCCTCCTGGGCCCGGCGAGCAGTACGCCTCCATCACGAGCTCCGGGGCATACTCGCGGAAGAGATCGAGGAGCTCTTCGCGGGCGGGGTTGTCGGGAGGGAGTTTCATCGCCAGGTGGAGGGGTGTGTGGTCCCGGCCGTCCCTGGTGGTGATGTCCGCCCCGTGCTCGAGGAGGAGCCGGACGATGTCGGGGTGACCGCCCCCCATGCACGCCAGGTGGAGGGGAGCACAACCGACCCTGTCCCTCGCGTTCACCTCTGCCCTGTGTTCCAGGAGGAGGCGGGCGGTGTCGGTGTGGCCCTCCAGGCACGCCAGGTGGAGGCCGGTGCGGTTGTTCCGGCCCTCCCTCACATTCACGTCCGCCCCATGCTCGAGGAGAAGACGGGCGAGGGCGATATGGCCCTGTCCGCACGCCCAGTGGAGCGGTGTGTGGCCGTCCTCGCCCGGCGCGTTGATGTCGTTTTGTGTCATGCGGTCCTCCTTTGGTACCTTTCCTGGTACATTCCGGGGAGATCGATCGGCGGTTTCACGTTCCCGTCGAGGCTCCCCCGGAAAAGCGTGGTGAGCAGCGACATGCGGTCGAAGGTCTCTTTGTCCTTCTTGGGATTGAAGGCGAACCAGACAACCTCCATGGCGTCGTTGAAGTCGGGGGTCTTCGAGAGGGATGCGAGGGAGTCCAGGGCTCGGGACAGTTCTTCTCGAGGAATTTCCATCGCCATGGCTATTTTCCTCCCTTCTTTTTCACGTGTTCGGTGATCAGCCTCAACATCAGCGCCTCCATGCTCACGCCCTCCCGAATCGCGAGGATTTTGAATTCCTCGTGCAATTTCTCGGGAACATTGCGGACCCTGATGACTTTGCCGTTGTCCTTGTCTTCCATGTTTTCTCCTTTGTGTTGTTTGTATCTCATGTATATATTATAGCACAGAATACAAAGATGTCAAGTCGAACCCCTCGCAAACGCCCTATTGGCGCGGCTTCGCAGCGGCAATAATTGTCGAATCTTTTTTTTAAAAAAAGTTTCAGCACGGCCCGCTCCCCGGGGAAAAAGGCCTTCGCCCGTGCTCTGTAACCCACCGGAATCATTGGCATATCACCCCGTTGTCGGATGGTTTTCCACTCCAACTGCACGATATCATTCGCGAAAAGGCCTCAAAAACGACACGGACGGGAAATTCCCGTCTACCCCGTTTTTGTGTTGGAAGGT
>JAAYAK010000328.1 GCA_012719415.1 Syntrophorhabdus sp. | reverse complement strand
TTGGAAAGACACCTCGTGATGGCGCTCGTGAGGGTGGTCTTCCCGTGATCTATATGTCCGATGGTTCCTATGTTCACATGTGGTTTCGTCCGTTCAAACTTTTTCTTACCCATAGAGGACCTCCGTGGCGAATTTATCTTTTCTTTTTAGATTCTGTAATATGTTGGATGGTACGGGATGGTAGTGAAAGAACTCCATGCTGGAATAGCCGCGTCCCTGAGTCAGCGACCGGAGCTGCGTCGTGTATCCGAACATCTCGTCGAGAGGAATGTGGGCCAGGACGTGTTTGAAACCGCTGCGTTCGTCCACCTCGAGGACCCTGCCCCTGCGCGACGTCGCGTCCCCGATCACGGCACCCATCGACTCAGGCGGACAATGGATGTCGACCTTCATAATGGGTTCAAGGATGACCGGGTTTGCCTTCGATACCGCTTCCTTCACCGCGATGGACCCGGCGAGCTTGAATGCCAGCTCGGAAGAGTCGACGTCGTGGAAGGACCCGTCTGTCAATTCCACCTTGACGTTGATGACAGGATAGCCCAGATAGACGCCCTTTTCCAGCGCTTCCCTGATGCCCGTTTCGACGCTGCCTATATACTCCCTCGGGATGGCGCCGCCGATGATCTTGTTCTCGAAGACGAGCTCCGAGCCGTCGTGGGGCGCGATGTTGATGACGACGTGACCATACTGGCCGCGGCCGCCGGACTGCTTGATATATTTCCCCACCGCCGAGGCAGGCCTCGTGATGGTCTCACGATAGGCGACCTGGGGCGGTGACGTCACCATCTCAAGATTGTGCTCCCTCCTGGCCCTGTCCATGATGATCTCGAGATGGAGCTCGCCCATCCCCGACAGGATCACCTCGCCTGTCTCGCCATCGAGCCTCACTGTCAACGACGGGTCTTCAACGGTGTACTTGTTGAACACGAGCCACATTTTCTTCAGGTCGTCTTTCTTCTTCGGCGCGATCGCGCAGGACAGCACGGGTGACGGGATCTCGATGGTCTCGAAGACGACGTCGTGTCCAATGGATACCAGCGTATCGCCGGTCACCGCGTTCTTGAGCCCCACGACGGCGCAGATATCGCCGGCGCTGACCCTCTTCACCTCTTCGCGCTTGTTCGCGTGGAGCCTCAGGATCCTCCCCACGCGCTCCGATCTGTCCCGGGAGGTATTAGTAATGGTATCGCCCGCCTTGATCTCGCCGGAATAGACCCGGATATAACTCAAGTGGCCTACGAAAGGATCGGTCATTATCTTGAAGACGAGCGCGCTCATGGGCTCGTCGGCGGTTCCCTTGAGGCTCAGTTCCTGTCCTTCCCCCGTCCAGCACTGATAGGGCGACACATCATCCGGGGAGGGGAGGTAATCGACGATGGCGTCGAGGAGCGGCTGAATGCCTTTGTTCTTGAAAGCGCTGCCACACAGGACAGGGAGTATCCTCCCTTCGAGCGTCCCCTTTCTGATGGCGCTCTTGACCGTATCGACGTCTATGTCGCCGCCTTCGAGGTAGCGTGTCATTATGTGGTCGTCGATCTCGGCAAGGCTTTCGAACATCGCCTCCCTCAGGGAATGGACCTTGTCCCTGTATTCCTCCGGAACCTCTTCATCGGCACAGTCGAGACCCAGACGGTCCCTGTCGTACCTCATCATCTTCTCGGTGATGATGTCGATGACACCTATGAACTCGTCGCCGTTCTTGAGAGGTACCTGGAGCGCGAGCGGGTTTGCCCGGAGGATGTCGCGCATCATGCCGGTGCACTTGTCGAAGTCCGCGCCGGGCCTGTCCATCTTGTTGATGAAGCCGATACGGGGAACACCGTATCGGTCCGCCTGTCTCCAGACGGTCTCCGACTGCGGCTCGACGCCCTCGACACCCGAAAAGAGAGCAACCGCCCCGTCAAGGACGCGCAGCGACCTGCCGACCTCGATGGTGAAATCGATATGTCCCGGAGTGTCTATAATATTGATGCGATGGTCGCGCCAGAAGCAGGTGGTCGCGGCGGCGGTGATGGTGATGCCCCGTTCCTTCTCTTCTTCCATCCAGTCCATCGTTGCCGCCCCGTCGTCAACTTCCCCTATCCTGTTGTTGACGCCGGTATAGAAAAGGATCCGCTCCGTCGCGGTCGTCTTGCCCGCGTCGATGTGCGCCATGATCCCTACGTTTCTGACCCGATTGTTCATTGTAAACCTGTTACCACCTGTAGTGGGCGAATGCCTTGTTGGCCTCGGCCATCTTGTGGGTGTCCTCTCTTTTCTTGACCGCGCTTCCCTTGTTGTTGTAAGCGTCGATCAGTTCACCCGCAAGCCTCTCCATCATCGTCTTTTCTGAACGTGCACGGGAATAGCGGATAAGCCATCGTATGCCGAGGGAGAGTTTTCTGTTGAGCCGCACCTCCACAGGTACCTGGTAGGTAGCGCCGCCGACACGTCTCGCCTTGACCTCGATCTCCGGCTTGATGTTGTCGAGGGCCTTGTGGAAAACCTTGAGACCTTCCTCTTTGAGCCGCTCTTCGATGAGGTTTATCGCGCCGTATACGATCCCCGAGGCCGTGCTTTTCTTGCCGTCGAGCATCACACAGTTGATGAGCCTCTGAACCATCATGTCATTGTACTTGGGATCGGGCAGTTTCTCCCGTTTCGATATGTGTCCTTTGCGTGGCATTTCTTATGCTCCCTTATTGTTTCGGCTTCTTTGCCCCATACTTGGACCTGCTCTTCTTCCTGTTCGCGACACCGCTGGCATCGAGCGATCCCCTGATGATGTGGTAACGGACACCGGGAAGGTCTTTTACCCTGCCGCCCCTTATGAGGACAACGGAGTGCTCCTGCAGATTGTGGCCGATGCCGGGGATGTATGTCGTCACCTCGATGCTGTTCGTAAGCCTCACACGGGCAACCTTCCTCAATGCCGAGTTCGGTTTCTTCGGCGTCGTCGTATAGACCCTGACGCAAACCCCCCTTTTCTGCGGGCAGTTTGTCAGGGCGGGAGATGAGCTCTTCTTTTTGACGGCTTCTCTCCCAAGCCTCACTAATTGGTTAATAGTAGGCATCAATACCTCCAAAAAAATAATCCCTCATCATGACGGGATATAGGTCATAACTGGCGTAAAAAGCAGTGCTATATTAAACGATTACCTCTTTTAATGTCAAGACTTTTTTGGATTCCCTTCAAGAAAAGACCCGCTCTTCGCCGGGGTGTGAGGATCGGAAAAATCGCAAAAAACGGGAAACATGAGGCATCAGTTTCGTCAGAAATTTGTAACTAATCGAAATAACGGAAGAAAAAAGCGAAATATTTTTTTCGAAATGCCCCGGGGGAAGGCAGAACAGGCGACGACTGGCCCGTAAACCTTGTGAACTATGGCACAGAAAATCCTTGACATCATTCATCCGGTATACTAGTTTTCAGCATATTCGTTTAAAATAGGGGATAAGCGCATTTATTCAAATCAGGGGAGGTAGGTATATGTCGGATAACGCGAAGGTCTTTGGTATGTCCGCGAACGCCGGGAGGTGGGTGTTCGTGGTCCTTGGCATGATCATCAACCTGTGCCTTGGAGCTGTCTACGCATACAGTGTGTTCAAAGGACCACTGGAAAAGCTGTTTCAGGCAACAGCAAAGCAGGGCAACATGCCTTTCATGGTCTTCATAGCCATCTTTGCCCTTTTCACGTTCCTGGCAGGCCGGTTCATCGATAAGCTCGGCCCCCGGATCGTCATGATCGTCGGTGGCGTCATCGTCGGTTTGGGATGGATGCTGGCGAAATTCTCCGGCAGCATCACCATGGTCTCGATCACGTACGGAATCATCGGCGGCGCGGGCGTTGGCCTCGTGTACGGCGGGCCGGTCTCTGTCTGCACGAAATGGTTCCCTGACAGAAAGGGCCTCGCCGTCGGTCTCGCCCTGCTCGGCTTTGGAGGCTCCGCCTTCATCACGGCGCCGCTGGCCAAGTCCCTCATCGCATCTTCGGGACCTCTCAACACGTTTCTTTACATGGGTGCCGGGTTTCTCGTTGTCACCGTCATCCTGTCCATGTTCATGAAGTTCCCGCCGGCAGGATGGAAACCGGCAGGATGGAACCCTCCCCAGGCCACGGGCGGCGGCGCCAGCGCCATCACCCCGGGCGGCATGCTGGCGACATCGAGCTTCTACGGCCTCTGGATCTGCTATCTCTTCGGTACGACCGCCGGTCTTATGGCAATAGGCGTCTCGGCAACGGTAGGTGGTGAGGTCATCGGCCTCGATGTCGGCACCGCGGCGTTCCTTGTCTCCATATTTGCCATATTCAATGGTATAGGCAGACCCATCTTCGGCTCCCTGGCGGACAAGATCACGCCCCGGTACGCAGCCATTGTCACCTTTGTCATCATAGGCGTATCCTCCCTCATGATGCTCGGCGCCGGCAAGGGTTCCGTGGCTATCTTCGCCGTTGCCTTCTGCGGTTTCTGGCTCACCCTTGGCGGCTGGCTCGCCATCGGCCCGGCCAGCACGGCGTCCTTCTTCGGTCTTGAGGGGTACGCGCAGAAATACGGCATCGTCTTCAGCGCCTACGGTCTCGGCGCCATCGTCGGCGGCATCATTTCCGGTATGGCGAAAGACACCTTCGGAAGCTACACGGCAGCCTTCTGGCCCACCCTGATACTCAGCATAGTGGGCATCTTCGTCGCGTTCTTCCTCCTCAGGCCGCCGAAGGCAAAGTAGGCTCACAAAGCGCTAAACAAAAGAGGCATGGCAACATGCCTCTTTTTTTGCTATAACCCCCTCGCCCTCAACTCCTCCCTGTCCCCTATCATCCCCCGTCCTCTTCCTTCACCATCACCAGGTACTCATACTCGTACAGGTCGCCGATGAAGTGGTAGATCATCTCTTCGGAGTCGCTGTAGAGGCCCCTCGTGGCAAGGATCGCCTTCAACTCCTCCGTGATGTTGGGCACGATGTAGTCGGCAAAGGGGCCGCGGACGGTCCTGTAGCCGTAATATTCGGCTATGCGGCGCAGGTGGGAGAACTTGATGGTGTATTCGTCGTGGCCCTTTAAGCGGATGCGCCGGGGGTTGCCGTCGAACGCGAGGGGCATGTACGGCTTAAGGGCCGGAGGAAGGGCCGCTTCACAGCTGTGTTCCCCTATGAAGATGCGGGGCACCTCTGAAGAACAGAGCTTCTCGACCATCTCCAGAGCCCCGAGGTTGACGTTGAAGGGAGTCTGCGATATCTCGAGGTTGTAGGTGTCAAAGAGACGGCATATCCTCCAGGGCAGGTCACCGGCTCCCTCCCGGTCCTCGAAGACCCGTTGGTCCACGTCCACCGCCGTCGGAAAGTCACCGAGGTTCTCGTTGAGGATCACCAGCTCGAAGCGCTGAAGGGTTGCGGCGTCCGCCTCCAGGGCATCCTGCAGCACGTAGGATACATCGTGACCGGCCAGCGTCTCCCGCTGTTTCCCGAGGAGCGCCGGTGAGATGTCCATGAGACAGGGACGCAATCCGGGGTTCCTCTCCAGGAAATCCTTCATAAGGTAGCCGTAGCCGGCTCCGATCTCGAGGATGGACGTCATGTCCATGAGGGGCATGAAACAGCTGAGATGGTCATAGAGCAGATGCCCGTAGGAAGCATCCTTCTCGAGGACCCGGCGCATCGGCGTACCGGCGGGATGGAGGGAATTGCAGACGGTCAGCTCCCACCCCAGACCGTCGATCTCCTGTCTGTGATACGCTTCCGTCGTGCTCAGCCGGCAGGTGCCGCCGAAGGTTGACAAGTCTCTCTCGTCCATGGACTGCCCTCACAAAAAGAAGCCCCCGGGTATGATCCCGGGGGCCTCGCATTGCCTTTCAAGAAGGCGGGCCGGTCTTACTGCCTGCCCTTTACGATCTCGTCGACAACTGACGGATCTGCCAGCGTGGTGGTATCGCCGAGCTGATCGATCTCGCCGGAGGCGACCTTTCTCAGGATCCTTCTCATGATCTTGCCGGAGCGTGTCTTCGGCAGACCGGGTACGAACTGGATCTTGCCCGGTGATGCGATGGGGCCGATCTCTTTCCTGACGTGGGCAACGAGCTCTTTCTTCAGAGCATCCGTTCCCTCAACGCCTGTCTTCAGGATGATGTATGCGTAAAGGTCCTCGCCCTTGACTTCGTGCGGGAAGCCGACAACCGCGGATTCCGCGACTGCCGTGTTGAAGGAGTTGAGGGCTGCCTCGACCTCTGCGGTTCCCATCCTGTGACCGGATACGTTGACGACGTCGTCGATACGGCCCATCAGTCTGAAGTAGCCGTTCTCGTCCTTCAACGCACCGTCACCGGAGAAGTAGAATCCCGGCTGCTGGACGAAGTAGGTATTGAAGAATCTTTCAGGTTCGCCGAAAACGCCTCTCATCATGCCAGGCCATGACCTGCCGATGCAGAGCTCGCCCTGCTCGTTCATGGGCGCGTCCACCGCAGGTTTGCTGGCGTCGGGGCGTGACTGGAGCGCGCGGGCGTCAACGCCGAAGAATGGAAGCGTCGCGTAGCCCGGCTTTCCCGGCCACGCGCCAGGAAGAGAGGTGATGAGGATGCCGCCTGTCTCCGTCTGCCACCAGGTGTCGGCGATGGGGCATTTCTCTGCGCCGATATACTTGTGGTACCACAGCCACGCCTCGGGGTTGATCGGCTCGCCGACTGAACCGAGGAGTCTCAGGGAGGAGAGGTTCCTGCCCTGCGGCCACTTCTCGCCTTCTTTCATGAGGGCCCTGATGGCTGTCGGGGCGGTGTAGAAGGTGCTGACCTTGAATTTCTCGACGATCTGCCAGAACCTGTCGGGGTTCGGGAATGTCGGGACGGACTCGAAAACGATCGAGGTCGCGCCGTTGCACATCGGACCGTAGACGATGTAGCTGTGGCCCGTTACCCAGCCGATGTCGGCGGTGCAGAAGAAAACGTCTTTATCTTTGTAATCAAAGATGTATTTGAATGTTGAATAAACGTAGACCATGTAGCCGCCGACGGTGTGGAGAACACCCTTCGGCTTGCCCGTTGAACCTGACGTGTAGAGAATGAACAGCGGGTCTTCCGCGTCCATCATCTCGGCGGGGCAGGCGTCCGTGATGTCGGCCGCTGCCAGTTCTTCCTCGAACCAGGTGTCGCGGCCGGCCTTCATCGGGACGTCGAAGTTGTCGAGTCTCTTGACGACGACAACCTTGTCCACGGTGTGGCCCTGCTCAAGACACAGATCGCAGGCCTTATCGGCGTTCGCCTTGGAACTGACGGTCTTGCCGGAACGCCAGTAGCCGTTCGTCGTGATGAGCATCTTTGCGCCGGCGTCGAGGATCCTGTCGCGGAGCGCCTCAGCGGAGAACCCGCCGAAAACGATCGTATGGACAGCACCTATCCTTGCGCATGCGAGCATGACAACGGGAAGCTGCCAGATCATGGGCAGGTAGATGGCAATCCTGTCGCCCTTGCGGACGCCTTTCTTCTTCAACACGTTGGCGAACTTGGAAACCATGGAAAGCATTTCCTTGTACGTCAGTTTCACGACATCGTCTTCCGGCTCGCCCTGGAAGAGGATGGCGACCTTGTCGCCCTTACCCTTCTCGACCTGGGCATCGAGGCAGTTGTAGGCGATGTTGGTCTTGCCACCGATGAACCATTCCACTTCACCCTTCGCGAAGTCTTCCCTGTTGACCTTCAGCCACGGTTTGAACCAGTGGAGCTCTTTCGCGATGCCGCCCCAAAATGTTTCCGGGTCCTGAATGGACTGTTTCCACATCTTTTCGTATTCATCGCGGCTCTTCACGTAGGCCTGGTCGACGAATTCCTTAAGGGGTGGATACAATCTGGTTTCTTCTGTTGCGTCTGCCATACATAACCTCCTTATTGATTTTAAATGAAGCTGCCCGTATTTAAGCTTAAGCTACCCGTATTTAGCTTATTGAACAGACTATTTTAAACGCGCCGGGTGGTGATGTCAATAAAATTTTGTTAATCTTTTCACAATACTTGTAGGCCTTGAAGCACCCACAGCCACCGCGGCCTTTTAGCTTGATGAAGACGCATAAATCCATTATGATACTTTCTAAAAAACCAGGGGGAACTATTATGGCCAAGGATTCCCGAATCAACGACGCACTGCAGACCCTTCTCGACGGCAACGAGCGTTTCGCCGCCATGAAACAAACACACCCCAACCAGGACCGGGCCCGCCGCGACGAGGTCAAGGCCGGCCAGAGGCCCTTTGCCGTCATCGTCGGATGCTCCGATTCCCGCATCCCTCCCGAGATCCTCTTCGATCAGGGCATCGGTGACCTCTTCATCATCAGGCTTGCCGGCAACATCGTCGATGACATTGCTCTCGGGAGCATCGAGTACGCCGTCGACCACCTCGGCACTCCTCTCGTCGTCGTCCTCGGCCATTCCAAGTGCGGCGCCGTGACGGCGACAGCGCAAGGCGGCGAGACCCACGGCCACATCGGCAGCATCGCCAGTGCCATTCTCCCCGCCCTTGACAACGTCAGGGCACAACCCGGCGACCTCATCGACAACGCCATCAGGGAGAACGCAAAACTCGTCACCGCAACCATCGCGTCATCGAAACCAATGCTGGAGAAGATGGTGAACGAGGGAAAGATAGCGGTCATCCCCCTCTACTACGACATCGACACGGGCCTGGTGGAAAGGCTCTAGAAACAGTTACAGGTTTCAGGTTTCAGGTTAGAAACAGGACGATCAGGCCTCTCTCCTTTGCCTGAGACTTGAAACCTGGAACTGTTTCTAACTGTTCTTTCGTCGCTCCAGCAGGGGAAAGAGGAAAAACTTCAATCCAATGCCGATGAGGACCATGATGAGGCTCAGGACCTGGCCCATGCTGAAGGGACCAAGGACGGAGCCGAGTTGCACGTCGGGGAGCCTGAAGAACTCGCAGAAGGTCCTGAACAGACCGTAGAGGATGAGAAAGAGCGCAAAGACATCGCCCTCTCGCTTTTTCCTGTCCTTGTAGAACCAGAGGATGACGAAAAGGAGCAGTCCCTCGAAGAAGGCCTCGTAAAGCTGCGAGGGATGGCGGGGAACCGGGCCGCCGTGGGGAAAGACCATGGCCCAGGGGACATCGGCCGGTTTACCGAAGAGCTCACCATTGATGAAGTTTCCAAGCCTTCCCAGGCAGATCCCTACGGGGGCCGCGGGGATAACGAGGTCCGCCGTGGCGCGGAAGGGAAGCTTCTTCCTTATTATTATGATGACGCTGGCGATGAACGCGCCGGCGAGACCCCCGTGAAAGGACATACCGCCATGCCAGACCATGAATATTTCGAGGGGGTTCTCGATATAGAACGGGAGATTGTAGAAAACCGCGTATCCCAGGCGGGCGCCGACGATGAGCCCTATAATAAGGTAGAAGAAAAGGTCGTCCACCGCCTCCCGGGGGACCTCGGGCTTCCTGCCCCCGCGGAGCTGGTACACGGTAAGCCCGTATCCGGCCAGAAACCCCAGGATATACATGAGCCCGTACCATCGCATGGCAAAAGGGCCGATTCTAAAAATGACAGGGTCTATCTCGGGAAAAGGAAGCATGGGTCTCCTGGGAAACAAGGTCATGGGTTATAGTCATGGGAAAAGAGGCTTTCCGCCCATTACCCATCACCCATTACTATCACCCCTCTTCTATACGCAATTCTCTCGTATGACCTTCCAGACGTCCGCGGCCTCCCTGAAGACTATCCCGGGGATGCCGTAGCCCGCGGCCGCCGCGACGTATTCGGGGATGTCGTCGATATACAGCACCTCGTGCCGCTCCAGCGACCGCGCCTCGAATATCATGTTGTAGATCTTCTCCTGCGGTTTCTTCGCGCCCACCTCGAAGGAAAGTATCCATTCATCGAAATGGTGTATTATGGGAAACCTCTCCATGACATAGGAAAAATGGAGCTCGTTCGTATTGCTCAAAAGGACGATGGGGTATCCCCTTTCCTTGAGGTAAAGGATGATCTCGCTGACCGCCGGGTCTTCCTCGAATATGTCGTTCCATGCCTCCTTGAACTCTTCGGGCTCCATTTCAAGTTTGTACCTCTCCTTGATCCTCCGGTAGAAATCCTTCGAAGACAGGCGGCCTTCCTCGTATGCGTTCACGAATCCCTTCTCACGGTCGAAGAGATACCGGAAGATGTCGTCGGGGGTGAAACGGTCCTTGATGGTCGAGGCCTCGTGCAGCTTCACCGCTATCTGCCGGTGTTCGAAGGGAAGGATCACATTGCCCAGATCGAAGACAAAGAGCTTAATCATAGGGGAATATCTTCACAGGCTGGAATCGGGCGTAGAGACCGAGAGGGTCCACGAGATGCCGCCATCCGGCTATGTGCAGGAAACGCTTTCCGCTGAAACGTTTCGCAAGCACTCCGATACCGCGGCACATATACCCGTCGCGCAGCGCCATCTCGTCGGTGTATGAAAATGCGGTGACTCCCGACCGGAAGTAAAGGCTTGCCAGGACATTCTCCGTTGTACGACCCGGGCGATCTCTGAAGGTCAGGCTCTTCTCCACGTTTTCCGGACTTGTGAGCTCGTCTATCCCCCGAAGCTTCGTCCAGGAAAAAAAGTCCATATCGACAGGATACAGGCGCGCGCCGCGCCGCCTGCAATACCCGTCGGCGATAGCGAACTCGCGTGGGACATCCACGTAGGCGTAAAGGTCGTCCACATCCCCGGGCGAACAGCAATGACCTTCGCTCCGCAGGGAGCGAAGGATATCATCTATCCTTTTCCGGTAGACCTTTCCCATCGCCTGCCGGAAGGCAAGGCCGTAGGGGGACAACTCCAGCGTGATGACTTCGGGTGCCAGCACATCGATCCATTTTGCGAGGAGCTCATCGTTTCGCCTGTCCCGGTGGATGATCCCCAGCATGTGGAATGAAAAGGGCAAAATTTCGTCATCAAGGCGCGCCATGGTTAAATTTACGCATGACCCCGGGGACGTTTCAAGAAAAATGTATGGACCGCCCCATTGTATTTCTCACTTTTTCTGTTGTCAATTTCCCCGAGGTATAATAGAATAACCTCCTGTTATACCTATGAAAACATCAATGAAAACGATGCTCTGCATCTTCTGTCTTCTCTTTGCCGGTCAGGCGCTGGCGGCAGACATGATCATCGGCGGCGATGTGACCCACACCGTGGGCAAGGGCGACAACCTTTACCGCCTGGGCGCCAAATACGGCGTTTTCTGGAAGAACATCGCCCGTGACAACGGGCTCGACGAGAAGCAGCCCCTTGCGGAAGGCACCGTCCTGAAACTGAACACACGCAAGATCGTGCCCCGCATGATCGACAACGGCATCATAGTCAACATACCCGACAGAACCCTTTACTTCTTTCAGGACAAGCAACTGATGGCCCTTCCCGTCGGGCTCGGGGCCATTTTCGAGAATGATTACAGCGACTGGAAGACGCCGGAAGGCAAGTTCCGGATAACGGGGAAGAGGAAGGACCCGACATGGTATGTGCCGGAATCGATACAGATCGAATACGCGCTGAAGGGCAAACCCGTCGAAGAATCCGTTCCCCCCGGCCCGAAGAACCCGCTCGGGAAATACGCCATCAAGACGTCGCTGCCGGCCGTGCTCATCCACGAGACCATCTGGCCGGGGAGTGTCTACAGGTATATGAGCCATGGATGCATACGGATGCTCAGGGAACACATCGAGCAGCTCTTCCCCCTCGTTGAGGTGAACATGCAGGGGGAGATCATCTACGAACCGGTGAAGATCGCACAAACTGCGGACGGCAGGACCTACGTCGAGGTCCGCACCGACGTGTACAGGAAATACCGTTCCATCAGGGGACATCTCACGAAGCTCCTCGAGAACCGGAGCGTTGCCGACAAGGTGGACTGGCAAAAGATAGACAGGCTCATCAAGGAGGAATCGGGGGTGGCGGAGGACGTGAGCCTTCAACCGCCAAAGGGCCCCTCCCTGGACGGTACCGCCTCGAAGGCCGGTTTCACGGGCCGCATCATCGATTTCTTCAAGGGAAAGTTCAGAAAGACCGAAGACGTGAGCCGCCCGAAGCTGTAAGACAGGCTTCAGGTCACAGGTCGCAAGTCACAGGTTCTCAAAACCATAGACACCCGCTGGACTCTACCCGATGAGCACGCGTCCCGGGTCTTGTCACGGTTCTCGCCTGAGACTTGAGACCTGCGACCTGGGACGTTTTTTCGGTTTGCCATTATCTCCCTTTTCTCTTACAATAGACGCATGACGACACGCTTGAAGAAGGACTCCCCCGACGGAAGGCTGGCCGCCTTCCTGACAGACCAGAGGCTCATCCCTCCGGGTGAGCTCGCCACGGCCCTCGAGGTCCTGAAGACACGCGGCGGATATCTCAGCGAGGTGCTCGTGAGCCGGGGACTCATGCCGGAGGATGATGTCGCGTTCGCGCTGTCGCAGGAGTTCAATGTCCCGCTCCTGTCATCACAGAACGGTTCCATGAGGCCCTCCGACGACCAGGACCTCAGAAAGCTCATACCGAAGCAGTTTGCCCTGAGGAACGTCATCCTCCCCCTCTCCCGCGACGGCAATGTCTTTACCTGCGTCATGTTCAACCCTCTCGACGTGATGCTCATCGATGAACTCAGGAAGATCACCGGCTGCGAGATCAACACCGTCGTGGCGACCAAGTCGGATATACTGCGCGCCATAGAGGGTTTCTACGATACGACGGTGATCGCGCCGAAATTCCAGCAGCACGGCCACACGGTAAAAAGCCTCGATCTGAGATCGCCCGACTCCCGGGACGATTCCATGGGCATAGAGAGTATCGTCGAGCGCGCCAAGGCCGCCCCGGTGGTGAAGCTCGTCGATCTCATGCTCTGGCAGGCGATCGATAAACGGGCCTCTGATATCCACATCGAGCCCTTCGAGGACCAGATATCCCTGAGGTACCGCATAGACGGCAAACTTTACGAAATGGCGCCGCCCCCGAAACATCTCCACCTTCCCATCGTCTCACGTATAAAGATCCTCTCGGGCCTCGACATAGCGGAGAAACGGCTTCCCCAGGACGGGACGTTCATGGTCAAGCTCAAGGACCGGACCATTGACCTTCGCGTCTCCGTGATACCCACCATCTACGGTGAGAAGGTCGTGTTGCGCATACTCGACAGGACGGGGGTCGTCTTCGAGCTCCCGGAGATGGGCTTCGAAGATGAGGACCTCGCAAAGCTGCGGTCGGCCATCTTCAGTCCCTACGGCGTCGTGTTCCTCACCGGCCCCACGGGCAGCGGAAAATCGACGACGCTCTACGCCATCCTCCAGGAGATCAGGTCGTCGGAGAAGAACATCCTCACCGTCGAGGATCCCGTCGAATACCGGCTCGCCGGCATCAACCAGGTGCAGGTCAAGCCCGAGATCGGGCTTACCTTCGCGTCGGCCCTGAGGGCCTTTCTGCGGCAGGACCCCGACATCATGCTCGTCGGCGAGGTCCGCGACCTCGAGACGGCGGAGATCTGCGTCCGCTCGGCGCTGACGGGCCACCTCGTGCTCTCCACGCTTCACACCAACGACGCGCCGTCGGCGGTGACGAGGCTCATCGATATCGGGGTCGAACCCTACCTGCTCGCGCCGACGGTGCTGGCCGTCGTCGGCCAGAGGCTCGTGAGGAAGCTCTGCCCGGAATGCAAGGAGGCCTACAGGCCCGCCACGAAGGACCTGGGCTCCGTGAAACTCAATGCCGATACGATCTACCGCGCGAAGGGGTGCCCCGCCTGTAACAACACCGGGTACCGGGGACGGACCCTGATCGCGGAGATAATGTCCTCTTCGGAGGAACTCAAATCCCTCATCACCCACACCGTCTCCTACCAGAACATGCGCGAGACGGCGCGCAAACTGGGCATGACCACGCTCTACGAGTCGGGCCTCAAAAAGGTCGAGAAGGGGATAACAAGCCTGGAAGAAGTAATGAGCGTGACCTTCGGAATCTGAAAAAAGGGTTCAAGGGAAAGATCGCGAAAGAACGGCGGTTGTCAACAGGAGGACCGGGTAGCGTATTTCAGGTGCCCGTTTCTTCTCTTGTCTCTACTCTTGAGCTCTTGAACTTTTGAACCCTTGAACTGTCTTCAGTCCACTTTGACTATCTCGTAGGTTCTTTGCCCGCCGGGGGCGTTGAAGTTCACTTCGTCGCCGACGGACTTGCCCATGAGGGCCCTGCCGAGGGGGGAAGTGATCGATATCGTGTTCTTTTTGATGTCCGATTCGTAGGGACCGACGATCCTGTAAAGGGATTCTTCATCGGTGTCGAGATTGACGAGCGTCACGGTACAGCCAAACTCCACGGTCTCTCCATCGCCTTTCCTCACGTCGACGATCTCGGAATTTCTCAGCTGCTCCTCGATCTCGGCAACCCGCTGCTGAAGAAACTGGAATTCCTCCCTGGCGGCATCGTATTCCGCGTTCTCCGAGAGGTCGCCGTGCTCCCGTGCCTCCTCAATGGCCTTGAGGATCTGGGGACGTTTCACGGCAAGCATGTTCTCATGCTCCTTCTTCAACGCTTCATAGCCTTCGCGGGTAATTGGTACCTTCATTAACACTCCGAATTATTTTACGATGGCTTAAAAGACTACCTGAGGCGGGCCGAATTATCAACAGATTTGTGTCAGCATCCGCCTCGTCTCTTCTGACACCCGACGGGGACGGCCGCGGAAAGCAAGCGGGAGACGGCGGAAATAGAGGAAAAAAACCTTGACAAGATATGGAGTTACAAGTATAAATGACTAAAGTGGTAAAAGGTGTAAAAAGGTGGGAGATTGTTCGCAGGACGGTACGAATACTCGATAGACGACAAGAGCAGGGTAAGCATCCCGGCGAAGTTCAGGGAGGCCCTCGGGCAGAGTTACGACCTCAGGCTCATCCTCACCAACCTGGATGGCTGTATCGTCGCTTATCCCTACCAGGAGTGGCTCGCCATCCAGGACAAGGTTTCCGCCGCGGGCCCTATCCGAAAGGAGGCGAGGGCATTTTTGCGCTACTTCTACTCCGGGGCATCGGAGTGCCCCATCGACAAGCTGGGGAGGATCCTCATCCCCCAGGCGCTGAAAACGGACGCGCACATACAGAAGAATGTCGTCATCATCGGTGTGGGAAAGAAGATAGAGGTCTGGGCAAAGGAGAAATGGGAGGAACTGGTCAAACTGGCCACCGCCGACCCCGATCAGATAGCTGATATCGTATCGGAACTCGGCCTTTGATCGGCCGTGAACACATAGCCGTTCTTTCCAGGGAAGTATGTGACAACCTGATCGGCACCGGATGCAAGGTCTTCGTCGATGCCACCGTTGGCGGAGCGGGACATTCCATCGGCCTGCTGGAGAGATACAGACAATTACATATCATCGGTATTGATAGAGATAAAGAAGCACTCGACCGGGCAGAGGTGACCCTCAAAGGGTATAGCGACCGGGTAACACTACTGAGGGGGAACTTCAGGGACTTGAGGCAGATACTGGGGGGGATCGGGGTGACGTCCATGGACGGCATCCTCTTCGATCTCGGTATATCAAGCTACCAGCTGGCTGCGGGGCGGGGCTTCAGCTTCAACGACGACGAGGGACTCGACATGAGAATGGACACGAGGGACGTCCTCACCGCATATGAGATCGTCAACTCCTTCCGTCAGGACGAGATCGCCCGGATCCTCTATGAATACGGGGAAGAGTGGCAATCGCGAAGGATCGCGAAGGCCATCTTCGAGAACCGCAAGAAAGGCAGGATCCGCACGGCGCGGGAGCTGGCCGCCATAGTGGCCTCCGTGAAGAGAAAGACGGGCAAGATACATCCCGCCACGAAGACCTTCCAGGCGCTCAGGATCGCCGTGAACGACGAGCTGGGAAGTCTTTCGGAAGGGATGGACACGGCCGTTCAACTCCTTACCCCCGGCGGCAGGATAGGCATAATAACGTTCCATTCGCTGGAAGACAGGATGGTGAAACAGCGTTTTCGCGAGGACTCGGCCCTGACCGTTCTGACACGAAAGGCCGTCATGCCGGGAACCGATGAGATAAGAAGCAACCCGCGCGCAAGAAGCGCCAAGCTTCGCGTCGCAGAAAAGAATTGACGGGGGCACTATGAGCAGACCAAAGAGAGTATACATCGAGTCGTCGGGAGACGCGCTCTTCTCGAGCGTGAGGCCTTTTCTTTTCCTGGGATTCATCATGGTCTTCGTCCTCGTTGTCAGCTATTTTCTTGTCAGCGCCCACAACCGCGCCCGGCAGGACCTCATCGAGACGCTCACGCTGGAACGCGAGCTGAGACAGAACCACCAGAAACTGACAACGGAGATGGCGGGCGTCACGCAATCGAGACTCCTCGCGCTCAAGGCCAGGGAGCGCCTGGGACTGACAAAACCGAAAGAGGAAGAGGTTCTCGTGTTGAAATGAACAAGCAGGCGATAAGGAAGGCGTTTTTCGTGTGCGCATCTATCGGGCTCGCATACGCCGCGCTGGTTTTCAACGTTCAGGACAGGTTTTCCATGAAAAGGACCTACGAGACATCAGTGAAGACGGCTCCCCGGAGTCTGAACGTCGCCGTTCCCGGGCCGCAGAAAGAACCGGACCGGCAGGCGCCGGTCATTGCGGGGGGAGGCCTTTCTTTTGAACCATCGCTCCTCATCGCCGTTCCCATCATCGCCCATTCCATCAAAGAAGGTATCATCGAAAAGGACGGTATGGTCATTGTCAAGGGGACGGAGGAAGCCTCCCCGGTCTATCTCAAGAAACCCCTCGAGATCCTCAAAGACAGGGATATGGATGGCTTGAGGACCCTGTCCCGGATCATCGGCAGGAAGAACATGGATGCCTTCCTCGCGAGGGAAGGGATACAGCTTCCGGACAGGTCGCTCACCTTCGACACACTGGCGGGCACGGGATACAGCGTGGACCAGAGGGTTCTCGCGGCACTCTACAACAAGTACGTCGACGACAGCTTCGATCCTTTGATGCCCTTTTCCAGCGGGGGATTTGAGGTCTCGCGCAAGGCCGGAGGGTTCGCGATAGAGAAGGTCCGCGAGCAAAAGAGGGCTGAAGCCGGCCGGGACAGCACCGCATGGACGATGCCGGACCTCACCGGCCTTTCGCTGAGGGCGGCCCTCGACAGGATATCGACGAAAGGGCAGGCGGTGCTCATCTACGGGTCAGGTGTCGTCACCGACCAGCACCCCAGGGCGCAGGAAAAGGTTGAAAAGGATACCCGGTGCATTCTCTACGGGAGGACATACAAGAAGTGAAATTGAGCGAGCTCATACGGGGCATGAAGAGGACCGCCGTGACCGGCGACACATCCCTCGAGATAACGGGTGTGACGAAGGACTCCCGGAGCGTCTCCGAGGGGTCCCTGTTCTTCGTCACCTCCGCGAGCAGCGCGTATATGGATGACGCCCTGAAAAGGGGAGCGCGCGCCGTGGTCACCGACGGCGACATCGATCGCCCCTTCACGTGCGTCGTTCGCGTCGAAGATGTCCCGCGGGCGCTCGGCGAGGCCGCATCGAAGTTCTACGGCCGACCTTCCCGCAGGATGCATGTCACGGGCATCACGGGGACAAACGGCAAGACAACGACGACCTACCTGATAGAGTCCATACTCGATGCCGCGGGGAAGAGGCCCGGCGTCATCGGCACCATATCCTACCGCTACGCCGGCAGGAGGCTCGCGGCCCCCAACACCACACCCGGCGCCAGCGAGACGAACGCGCTCCTTCGTGACATGCTCGACGCGGGGATAACCCACGTGGTCATGGAGGTTTCCTCTCACGCGCTCCACCAGTCGCGCGTTGAAGGCATCGACCTCGATGTCGCCGTGTTCACCAATCTCACCCACGACCATCTCGATTATCACGGCGATTTCGAGAGCTACAGGGCCTCAAAAAGGCTTCTCTTCGAAGACTACCTCGCGAGGAGCAGGAAGAAGAGAAGATATGCCATAATGAACATCGACGATCCCTCCGTACGGGACCTCGCGGTCGCCTCACCGGTGACGATGCTCTCCTACAGCACGCGGGGTTTCGCTGACGCCTGCCTGTCGAGCTATTCCGAGACCATCGACGGCCTGACACTCACCTTATCCCTACCGGGGAAGAAGATCCCCATTGTCTCACCCTTAGTCGGCATGTTCAATGCCTCCAACATCCTTGCCGCATCATTGTCAGGCCATGTCACAGGTATATCGCCCCAGGCGATAAAAGAAGGGATCGAACGGCTGGGCGGCGTCCCGGGAAGACTGGAGCGGGTGACGAACGACAGAGGCATTTCCATCTTTGTCGATTACGCCCACACCCCGGACGCGCTCGAAAATGTCCTTAGTCTGCTCGGAAGGCTCAAGAAAGGGAGGCTCATCGTGGTCTTCGGTTGCGGGGGCAACAGGGATGTCGTGAAGAGACCCCTCATGGGCGCCATCGCCGCGCGCTTCGCCGACGAGGTGATCGTCACCTCCGACAATCCGCGGAACGAAGACCCGATGAAGATCATCGAGGACATCAGACGGGGTCTTGAAGGCAAGACGGCGAGGATCATCCCGGACAGGCGCGAGGCCATTTTTGAAGGCATCGGGGCGGCGAAACCCGATGATGTCGTGCTTGTTGCAGGCAAGGGGCATGAGGATTACCAGATCATCGGTGGAACCACCCTTCACTTCAGCGACCGCGAAGTAATCGAGGAGTCTCTCCGTGTGGCGACTTGAGGATATCGTGAAGGCGGTGGGAGGAACGGTCCTGAAAAAGGAAAAGGAGGTGTTCACGGCCATTTCGACGGATTCCCGGACGATCGGGAAAGGGGAGCTGTTCATCCCTATCCTGGGCAAGTCCTTTGACGGTCACACTTTCATCGGTGCGGCACTTAAAAGATCGGGGGGAGGAACACTCTGCCGCGCCGACAGCCCCGTGTCGCTTGCGGACGCCGGCGGGACCGTCATCCTCGTGGAGGACACCAACCAGGCCCTCCTCGACCTCGCCCGCTTCAAGAGGGACAGCCTTTCGGGCACCGTCATCTCCATCACGGGAAGCAACGGCAAGACGACGACGAAGGAGATCCTCGCCGCCATGATGAAGAAACGCTACGGCGTGCACTTCAACGAAAAGAACCTGAACAACCTTATCGGCGTGCCGATGAGCATCCTCTCCATTGCCGGGGACCCCGACATGTGTATCCTGGAGCTGGGCACGAACACGCCCGGAGAGATAAGGAAGCTCGCCGTGGCGACCGATCCCGACGCCTCCCTCATCACGAACGTCAACCCCTCTCACCTTGAAGGGCTCACGTCGCTCGAGGGCATCCTCGAGGAAAAGCTCGACCTCTTCCGGTACACGAGGGAAGGCGGGAGGATATTCATCAACATCGACGACCCCGGCATTGCCGGCCGCCGGCACGATGTGGAGAGGACGGCCGTCACCTTCGGCATCGACAACGAAGCCGACTTCCGCCTTACCATCCGGAAGGACCTCGGCTGGGAAGGCTCGGATGTTCTCATCACCTCCCCGGCAGAGACCATAGAGGGCAGGACACCGCTGCTCGGCAGGCACAACCTTTACAACATCCTCGCCGCCGCCGCGATAGCGTCGACGATGGGGGTCGAAGGGACGCTCATCGCGGAGGCGATCGGAGAGTTCGCTTCCTACGACAAGAGATTCCAGCCGGCGATGAGCTCGAAGGGTTACATTATCATCGACGACACGTACAACGCAAACCCCTCGTCGATGAGGTGGGCCATAAGCACCCTTGCCGCCCTGCCCGCGGCGGGGAAGCGGATTGCGATCCTCGGGGGGATGAAGGAACTCGGCGAGGAAAGCTCCCGGTATCACAGGGAGCTCGGGACATACCTCGGTCATGCCGGACTCGGACTCATCGTCCTTCTCGGTGAAGAGATGAAGGACACCATGGCCGAACTCAGCGGCGCGCCGGCGGCGCACTTCGACAACAAAGAGGACCTCGTCGGCTACGTGACATCGCAGGCAGGACCGGGAGACACCATCCTGGTGAAAGGGTCCCGGGCGTTCAAGATGGAAGAGATCGTGGAGGCGCTGAACTAATGCTGTATTACCTCCTCTACCAGCTTCACATGAAGGTTTCCGCGTTCAACGTGTTCCGGTACATAACCTTCAGGGCCGTCCTGTCCATACTCACGGCGCTCATCATCAGCTTTATCCTCACACCATACGTGATCAGGAAGTTCCATGACTGGAAGATCAGCAGCGGCAAGCGCGAGGACGTCCCCGACCGCCATGAGGCGAAGAAGGAGACGCCGACGATGGGTGGGTTCGTTATCCTCATCGCCACCATGATCCCGACGCTCCTCTGGGCGGACCTCGCCAACTATTACATATGGGTCGTCAGCTTCTCGCTGGTGTCCTTCGGGGCCATCGGCTTCATGGACGATGTGAAGAAGCTCAAAGGGGAAAAAGGGAAGGGCATCTCGGGACGGACGAAGCTCTCCCTGCAGATATTCTTCGGCCTCTGCATCGGCGCGCTCATCTTCTTCAAGTACGGGTTCGTCACGCAGCTCACCATTCCCTTCTTCAAGAACCTCCGGCCCGATCTGGGCGTCTTCTACATCGCCCTGTGCATATTCATCATCGCCGGGACATCCAATGCCGTGAACCTGACCGACGGCCTCGACGGCCTCGCCATCGGCCCCGTCCTTACCGTCTGCTCCACGTTCATGCTCTTTTCCTATCTCGTGGGCAACGTGATCTTCGCACAATACCTCCAGATATTCTACGTGAAGGGCGCCGGGGAGCTCACGGTCCTGTGCGGGGCCATGCTCGGCGCCGGCATCGGGTTCCTCTGGTACAACGCCCACCCGGCGGAGCTCTTCATGGGGGACACGGGTTCGCTCTCCCTGGGAGCGGCGCTCGCGACGATCGCCGTCATCATCAAACAGGAATTTCTCCTCGTCATCGCCGGCGGGATCTTCGTCCTGGAGACGCTTTCCGTCATCATCCAGGTCTACTCTTTCAAACTGAGAGGCAAGAGGGTCTTTCGCATGGCGCCCATCCACCATCATTTCGAGTTGAAGGGGTGGAACGAGGAAAAGATAGTGGTGCGCTTCTGGATCATCTCGGTGATCCTGGGGCTCCTGGCGCTAAGCACGCTGAAGCTGAGGTAAGATGGATATACCTGACCGCATATTGATCGTCGGACTCGGTGCCTCGGGGATAGCCGCGGCACGGTTCCTTTCACGGAAAGGGAAGACGATCGGACTCGCCGACGAAAAGAACGCGGCCGAACTGGCCGGACCCTTGAAGGACCTCGAAGGCATCTCCTTCACCGGCCATTTCGGGCCCCATCGCGCCGAAGACTTCGCCTCCTATCCCCTCATCGTCCTCAGCCCCGGCGTCGACAGCGAACTGCCGGCGCTCAGGCGGGCGCGCGAGGCAGGGGTGCGTGTCATCGGAGAGATGGAGCTCGCCGCCTCCTTTATCAGGGAACCCGTCATAGCCATCACCGGCACCAACGGCAAGACGACGACGACGACCCTCATCGGCGAGATATTTTCGCGGGCCTTCGGCGACGTCTTCGTCGGGGGGAACATAGGCAATCCCCTCATCAACTACGTGACCGGGAACGCAAAGACCTCCCACGTCATTGTCGAGGTGAGCAGTTTTCAGCTCGAGACCATAGAGACCTTCAGGCCGGCGACGGCGGTGCTCCTCAACATCACCGAGGACCACCTGGACCGTTACCGCAGCTACGACGAGTACAGGCAGGCAAAGTACCGCATCTTCGACAACCAGGGGAGCGGGGATTCTGCCGTTATCAGAAAGGGTCTCGATGTCGTCATGAAGGGGTCACCGCGCGTGCTGTCCTTCTCGGTGACGGAGGAACTCGATGAGGGCGCCTTCTCGAAGAACGGAAGGCTCCATGTCAGGATGGACGGGACGGAGACCTCCTGGCCGAGGGACCTGTCGCCGCTGGCGGGCGTCCACAACACGGAGAACATCCTTGCCGCCCTTCTCGTGGCCCGCATCCACGGCGTGGACGGGCAGGTCATCGAAGAGGCGTTGAGGACATTCAGGGGACTGTCCCACCGGGTCGAGTTCGTCCGCGCCATCCGTGGCGTCTCCTTCTACAACGACTCCAAGGCAACCAATGTGGACGCGACGAAGAGGGCCCTCGAGGGCATGGAAGGCGGCATCATCCTCATCGCGGGCGGGAAGGACAAGGGCGGAAGCTACCGGGTCATCCGGGAGGAGGCCGGGAAGATAAAGGCCCTCATCGCCATAGGCGAGGCACGGGACCGGATAGCGTCCGAGCTCGGCGATGCCATCCCCACGTACCTCGAGAGGGACATGGCCGCGGCTGTGTCCCTGGCCTTCACGAAGGCCGGGCAGGGAGACTCCGTCATCCTGTCGCCCATGTGCAGCAGCTTCGACATGTTCAGGGACTACAAGGACAGGGGAAACACCTTCAGGAGGATAGTGGAGGCGCTGTGAAAAAGATCCTCATAGCCATATTGTCGCTCCTTCTCGTGTACGGCTTCCTCCGGGAATACACCGTGGCGAAGGTCCTTGTCGTCATCGCCGGGGCGGCCGCGGGCTACGCCATCTTCCGGCTCCCCCAGCGCTCCATCGAGGCCATGAAGTACCCGATCATAGTCCTATCCTTCATGGTCACCGTCCTTTTCTTCTTCTACCCCAGGCTCGCCATTCCCGAGGCTGCCCGGATCGCCATCGTCTTCGTCTCATTTTACGCCTTTATACTCTATCTCAGCGGCATGGAAGAAAAGGGCCAGGACGTCTTCAAGGAGATCACGGCCCTGTCCATCCTCTTCTTCTCGTCGGGATTCAACCTTTACATAATGGGCAAGCTTGTCTTCCTGATATCCTTCGCGGCCGCCCTCATCCTCTTCCTCTTCATCATCGGAAAGTACCGCATCATCCCCTTCATCGCCGCCTACACCTCAATCGCGGCCTTCATGGCATACCGTCAGGGCGCCGGTTTGACCGGCAGCGGGCTTGCGGGCCTTGCCGAGATGAACAGGTATATACTCCTCGGGTCGGCCTTCGCCCTTCTCGTCACGAGCTTCGCCCTCGTCATGAAGAAGAGCTCATTTTCCACCATGCTGCCCTTCTTCGGTTTCCTCTACATCGCCATGGATATCCTCCTCGTCGCGGGGGTCAGGTTCTCCACGGGGCTCCTCTATCAGCCGGCCCTTTTCATCGCCATTCTTGCTCCCCTTGCGGGAACGATGCTGAAGACCGAAGGGGGGAAGTCATGAGGCTCGTCATATCCGCGGGCGGGACAGGGGGACACATCTTTCCGGGAATAGCCGTCGCCGAGGCGCTCATGGGGCGCGCCACCGACAACAGCGTCCTTTTCATCGGCACGCCCTATGGCCTCGAGGGGAAGATCATCCCCGATGCCGGGTTCCGGCTCTGCCTCATCGAGGCGCACCAGTTCCTGGGACGCTCCCCGATCCACAAGGCGATCACCATCCTGAGGATGATTAAGGGCATCGTCATGTGTCTCAAGGTTCTCAGGAAAGAGCGGCCCGACGCCATCCTCGGCATGGGCGGGTTCACCTCGGTACCCGTTATAGCCGCGGGAAGGCTGCTCGCCATCCCCTGCTTTATCCATGAACAGAACGTTCAGCCGGGGCTCGCGAACAAATTCCTTTCAAAGATCACACGCAGGGTCTTCGTGAGCTTTGAGGAGACGAAGAAATACCTTCCGGCGGGGCGCTGCGTCCACACCGGCAATCCCCTGCGGAGCAACCTCAAAAAGATCGAGGGCCTTAAAGAGCCGGGCTCCTTCGGCATATTCGTCTTCGGCGGCTCCCGGGGCGCACGGAGCATCAACGACGCCGTCATTTCCCTTCTGCCCCTTCTTGAGGGGATACCGGGCGTAGCCGTCTACCACCAGACGGGAGCGGATGACCTCGACCGGGTGCGCGGCGCCTATGCGAAGCGCTCCGTCACTCACGAGGTCTTCGCCTTCACGAAGGAGATGGAAAGGTACTATGCCCTCTCCGACGTCGTCATCGCCCGCGCCGGGGCCACAACCATCTTCGAACTCGCTTTCTATCAGAAAGCGGCAATACTCATCCCCTACCCTTATTCGGCAGGCAATCACCAATGGCAGAACGCCGCCCACGTGGAGGAAGCCGGGGGGTGTTACCTCATCGGAAACGACAAGGCGACGGGCGAGAGGCTCTTTGGCGTCATCGGGCAGCTCATGAAGGACAGGCCCCTCATGGAAGAGATGGGCCGCAACCTGGAAAAGATATTCGTACACGATGCCGCATCGCGTATCATCGGAGGTATGGAACATGGTCTTTCATAAGATAGAAAGGGTCCACTTCGTGGGCATCGGCGGCATCGGCATGAGCGGCATCGCGGAAGTGCTCATCAACCTCGGCTTCAAGGTCACCGGCTCGGACGTTCGCCGCACGGACATAACGGAGCGCCTCGAATCCCTCGGGGCCGTCATCTTCCAGGGACACGGCGAGGAGAACATCATCGACTCCGACGTCGTCGTGGTCTCCTCGGCGGTGCGGTCCGACAACCCGGAGGTGAAGAAGGCACGGGAGCTCTTCATACCCGTCATCCAGCGCGCGGAGATGCTCGCCGAACTCATGCGGATGAAGTACTCCGTTGCGGTCGCCGGGGCCCACGGGAAAACGACGACGACGTCTCTCGTCTCCTCCATCCTCGGCCATGCCGGGCTCGACCCGACGTGCGTCATCGGGGGAAGGCTCAACAGCCTGGGGAGCAACGCCAAGCTGGGCGACAGCAAGTTCCTCGTCGCCGAAGCCGATGAGAGCGACGGCACCTTCCTGCTCCTCTATCCCACCATTGCCGTCGCCACGAACATCGACCTCGAGCACCTCGACTTCTACAAGGACATCGATGAGATCAAGGCCGCCTTTCTCGCCTTCCTCAACAAGGTCCCCTTTTACGGCGTCAACATCATCTGCATAGACAACGCCAACATACAGAGCCTCATACCCCTTATCAAGCGCCGCTACATGACCTACGGCCTGTCGAAGCAGGCGGACCTGAGGGCGGACAACATCTCCTACGAGGGATTCGTGACACGCTTCAGGGTCATATACAAGGGATATGATCTGGGCGAGATCCACCTCACGCTCCCGGGGATACACAATGTCGTGAACGCGCTCGCCGCCTGCGGCGTGGCGATCGAGCTCGACATTCCCTTCCGCACGATACAGGAGGCCCTCGGGAATTTCTCCGGCATCCACCGCAGGCTGGAGATAAAATGGGACGGGGACATAAAGCTCATAGACGATTACGGCCACCATCCAACGGAGATCAGGGCAACCCTGTCGGCGATGCGGAAGATGTGGAAGGACAGGATCATAGCGGCCTTTCAGCCGCACCGCTACACGAGGACCCGGGCGCTGATGGAACAGTTCGCCACATCCTTCAACGAGGCGGACATCCTGATCGTGACAGAGATATACGCGGCCTCGGAAGACCCCATAGAGGGGGTCACCGGGGCGAGTCTCGCCGAGAAGATACGGGCGAGCGGGCACAAGAATGTCATCTTCGCCCCTACCAGGGACGATGTGGTGGAGAAGATACTGGAGAACGCGAAGGCGGGAGACGTCGTCGTCACACTGGGCGCCGGCGACCTGTACAAGATCGATGAGAGACTGAAGGGCGTATGGAGTGGAAAGGAATAAAGGGGACGGTTCTGGCGAATGCGCCCATGCGGCGGTACACCTCGATGCGTGTCGGCGGGCCGGCGGAGTGGCTCCTGTACCCCGCTGACAGGGCCGATATCTCGGCGATGGTGCGGCGCCTCAACGGGGAGGGCATCCCCTATCGTTTCCTGGGCAACGGCACGAACATCATCGTCAGCGATGAAGGGATCCGGGCGGCGCTGATACGGATAGCGAGGATGCGGCGCCTGACCTTCGAGAAGACCCGTGACGGCGCCATTGCCGAGGTGGGCGGAGGGTATCCCCTCGCGAGGTTCATCAGGGAATGCGCGAAGCGGGGCCTCGGAGGCCTTCAAAGGCTGTACTGGATACCGGGAAGCGTGGGCGGGGCGATAAAGATGAACGCCGGGAGCTTCGACCAGTCCATATCGGACACCGTCATCGGCATGGACGTCATGACGACACGGGGCGAGATCGTCGAGAAGGCGGTCAAGTTCGAGGACTTTGGCTACCGCACCTCGCCGGTGGGCCGCGAGGAATGCGTCATCGCCGGCAGGTTCCGCCTCCACACCGCCGACGGTGAGGACCTCGAGCGGGAGATGGAATACGTGTACCGCGAGAGAAAGGAGCGCCACCCCATGGAATACCCCTCCGCGGGGTCCGTCTTCAAGGCGGCCGGGGGCAGGTCCGCGTGGTGGTTTGTGGAAAAGGCGGGCCTGAGAGGATACCGCATGGGCGATGCCTGCGTCTCGGAGAAACACACCAACTTCATCGTGAACATGGGGCACGCCCGGGCCGCCGATATCGCGGCCCTCATCAGAAAGATAAAGGAGGAGGTCCTCTCGAAGCTCGGGGTGAGGCTCGAGGAAGAGGTGGAACTCTGGGGGTTCAATGGATAGGAACAGTCTCAAGAAAGTGAAGGTAGGCGTCCTGCTGGGAGGAAGGTCGTCGGAACGCGAAATATCCCTGAAGAGCGGGGCAGCCGTCCTGGAAAGCCTTGCCCGATCGGGATATGACGCGGTGGCCATCGATGCGAAGGACCGTCTCGTCGAAAAGCTGAAGAAGGAGAAGATCGGGGCGGCCTTCATCGTCCTCCACGGAAGATGGGGGGAGGACGGCACCGTCCAGGGTCTCCTCGAGATCATGGGAATACCCTACACGGGCCCCGGAGTGCTCGGTTCATCGGCGGCGATGGACAAGGCCGTCATGAAGTTCATCCTCGAAGCAACGGGGATCCCGACGCCGGCATATGTCATAGTCGACGACGGCACGAAGGTCACTCTCAAACCTCCCGTCGTCGTCAAGCCCGCGAACGAGGGGTCGACGATCGGCATATCGATGGTCCACAGGAAAAAGGACCTCCCCGCGGCCCTCGAGCTCGCCCGGAAATATGACAGGAAGGTCGTCGTCGAGGAGTTTGTGGCCGGGCAGGAGATCACCGTGGCCGTCGTCAACGGAAAGGTCCTTCCCGTTGTGGAGGTGAGGCCGCTGTCGGGTTTCTACGATTTCGAATCGAAGTACACGAAGGGAAAGACGGAATACATCGTCCCCGCGCGGATACCGCGGAAGGTGGCGAAAAAGGCCGAGGCCATCGCCATGGACGTCTACCGGAGGTTCGACCTCTCCGGGTGCGTGCGGACGGATATGCTCATAAGGGACGGGGTACCCCTTGTCATCGACATCAACACGTCCCCGGGCATGACGGAGACCTCTCTCGTCCCCAAGGCCTGGGCCTGTCAGGGGGGCTCGTTCGATGAGCTCATCGAGGAGATACTTGGAGGAGCATCGCTGAAGACATGAGGAAACTTCTCTACACGCTCTTCATCGGACCGGTGTGCATCCTTTCGATGCTCTCCATCGCCTACCTGTTCTCCCGGGAGGAACCGCTCTTCTTCCTGCAGAACATAAAGGTGAACGGCCTCTCCCAGCTCGGCGACAAGGAAACGATGGCCAAGATCGCTCCCCACCTCACGGAGAGCATCTTCAAGGTGGATGTGGCAAAGGTCCGCGAAGCCCTCACATCCCATCCCTTCGTTAAGGAAGTGAGCGTGAAAAGGGTCTATCCCTTCTCCATCGTCATCGACGTGAAGGAGAAGACCCCGTCGGCCCTGTGGGTCGCGGCGGACGGCGCCGTCCACGTCCTCGACGAAAAGGGCGAGCCCTACCGCCCCCTCGGGAAGGACGATGTCAGAAACCTCTATATCATCAGCACCCGCGAGAGGTTGGATGTGAAGAAGGTCTTCAGCGAAACGAACGCCTTCGTCGCCGAGGGTATCCTGAGGAGGGAACAGCTCTCGGAGGTCTCCTACCGTGAGGGCGATCTCACCATCTTCGGTCTCGACGATGGCGTGGAGATCATCCTCGGCAGGGAGGACCACAAGAAAAGACTGAAAAGGGCCCTCGCCGTCCTCAAGGACGCGAGCAAGCGGGGCCTTGTCATAAAATGCATCGACGCGCGCTTTGAAAAGGGCGCCATAATCCAGGAAAGGAAGGGGTGATCCGGGTGAAGGACGACGAACAGCTCCTCGTTGGGCTTGACATTGGAACGACAAAGATCTGCGTGGTCGTCGGAAAGGCGACGGAGAACCAGGTGAACATCATCGGCATCGGCTCCCACCCATCGACGGGTCTCCGCAAGGGTGTTGTGGTCAACATGGACAGCACCGTCAACTCCATCAAGAAAGCCGTCGAGGAAGCGGAGCTCATGGCCGGCATCAAGATAGACTCCTGCCTCGCCGGCATCGGGGGAGCGCACATAAAGAGCTTCAATTCCAACGGCGTCGTCGCCGTGAAGGACAGGGAGGTGCGTCCCGACGACATAGACAGGGCCATCGACGCCGCGAAGGCGGTGGCGATCCCCGCCGACAGGGAGCTCATTCACGTCATCCCCCAGGAGTTCATCGTCGACGACCAGGACGGGATCAGGGACCCGGTGGGAATAACGGGGGTGAGGCTCGAGGTGAAGGTCCACATCGTGACGGGCAGCATCTCCTCCGCCCAGAACATCATCAAGTGCTGCAGACTGGCGGGGCTCAACGTCGACGATGTCATACTCTGTCAGCTCGCCTCCGCCGAGGCTGTCCTCACACCGGAAGAGAAGGAGATAGGCGTCGCCGTCGTGGACATCGGAGGGGGGACAAGCGACATCGCCGTGTACGCGAATGGAGCGATAAAGCACACCTCCGTCCTGCCCTTTGGCGGTAACAACATAACGAACGATATTGCCATCGGCCTGAGGACCCCCATCGACGACGCTGAGAAGATAAAGAAGAAATTCGGCTGCGCCATGGCGAGCCTCGTCGGTCAGAACGAAACGATCGAGGTCCCGAGCGTCGGCGGCCGCAAGCCCCGGACGCTCCAGCGCAAGACGCTGGCCGACATCATAGAGCCCAGGGTCGAGGAGGTGGCCTCCCTGATCTACGAGGAGATCAAGAAATCGGGCCTCGAGAAGCTCCTCGCCTCCGGCGTCGTGCTGACGGGCGGGTGCTCGAACCTCGACGGCCTGCCCGAGATAGCGGAGAACATATTCAACCTCCCGGCGCGGAAGGGCGACCCCATAGGCGTTGGAGGCCTTATCGACGTCGTCAACAACCCTGCGTACGCGACGGCGGTGGGGCTTTTGCTTTTCGGTTTCAAGGAAGGACGAGGGAAGAAACGTGGGTTTGACGCGACACGGTCGATGAAGAGGCTCTTCAGCAACCAGAAGCTGCTCACGAAGATGAAGGATTGGTTCAAAGAAATATTCTAGGAGGTGCGAGGTGAGTGGAATGTTCTACATGGACGAGAGCAACGGATTTTCAGCAAAACTCATCGTGGTCGGTGTTGGAGGAGGTGGCTGCAACGCGCTCAACAACATGGTGGAAGCAGGTGTTCAGGGCGTTGAGTTCATCGCCGTCAACACCGACATCAAGTCGTTGAGCACCTGCAAGGCGCCCGTCAAGATCCAGATCGGCACGAAGCTGACGGAGGGCCTGGGAGCCGGGGCCAATCCAGAGGTGGGCAAGAAGGCCGCCCTCGAGGATGTGGACAAGCTCAAGGACCACCTGAAAGGTGCCCACATGGTGTTTATAACATGCGGCCTCGGCGGTGGGACGGGAACGGGCGCATCCCCCGTTATCGCCGAGATAGCGAGGGAGGTGGGAGCCCTCACCGTGGCCATCGCCACGAAACCCTTCGCCTTCGAGGGAAAGGACAGGATGAACCAATCCGAGGGCGGCGTTGTCCAGCTCAAGTCGCGCGTCGACTCGCTCATCACCATCCCCAACCAGAGGCTCCTTTCCATCGGCGGCAAGCACATGACGATCAAGGAGGCGTTCCTCAAGGCCGACGAGGTCCTGCTCAACGCGGTCAGGAGCATCTCCGACCTCATCGTCGGGTCCGGTCACGTCGTCGTCGACTTCGCGGACGTGAAGACGATCATGAGCGAGCGGGGCATGGCGATCATGGGCATCGGTGAATCCGAAGGCGAGAACAGGGCCCGCGACGCCGCCCAGAAGGCCATATCGAGCCCGCTCCTCGAAGACATCTCCATCCACGGCGCACGCGGCGTCCTCATCAACGTCACGGGCAACACGGACATGACGCTGATGGAGGTCTCCGAGGCCTCAACACTCATCCAGGAACAGGCCCACGAGGATGCGAAGATCATCTGGGGCCTCGTCTACGATGAGACGATGCAGGATTCCCTGAGGATAACCGTCATCGCCACGGGCTTCGAGGAACGCGCCGTCATCGATGAGGACAGGACGGAACCCTTCTTGAGGGGCAAGCTCTTCGACGATGAGAACGTTCCCTCCTTCATGAAGAAGAAGGTGGCCATCGATTACAAGGTCGACTACAAGGAGATACGGCAAAAGAGCGACACCATCGACATCGATGATGACCGCTACGACATCCCGACATTTCTCAGGAAGCAGGCAGACTAACCTCCTGAAACGAGGGGTGGCGAAAGCTCTCGTCCCGCCACCCCTCAACCTTACACCCAGAAGACCGCTTGAACCGCTTCAACCGCTTGAACCGTTTGACAACCTGTTGATAAACTCATTTTCGACGTCATTCCGGCGAAGGCCGGAATGACAAAAGAGCACGAACCGCCTTGAGAAATGACTTCGTCAACGGCCTGTCAAGCCATTCAAGCCTTTTCTTTCGCTTCCAACCGCCGTCCTATAGCCCATCGCCTATGACCTATCACCCATTACCTGATCTGTGTTATTGTTATTACTGCAATGGCTCAGAAGCGCGCGCGACGGAATGACGACAAGGCGGACCTTCTTCTCGGGGAAAAGGGTACCATCCGCAAGAAATGGGGGGGCAGGATACCTGTTCTCGTCGTTTTCCCCAATTCCTATCACGTGGGGATGTCGAACCTTGCGACGCACATCCTCTACAGGACGCTGAACGACCGGGATGATGTGGTGTGCGAACGGCTTTTCTACGAGGAAGGCAGGCCGCTTGTCTCGCTGGAGAGCTCCCGGACCCTTTCCTCCTTCGAGATCGTCTTCTTCACCCTCTCCTTCGAGCTCGACTATCCCAATATCGTGAAGGTGCTTGAAGGGTCGTCAGTCGGGGTCCTCGCCCGGGAGCGGAGGGAGAACTCCCCGCTCGTCGTCGCCGGGGGGATCTGCGTTATTGCGAACCCCGAGCCCGTCTCGCCCTTTTTCGATCTCATGGTGATGGGCGACATCGAAGCCACCATTCCCTCCTTCATGGAACGCTTCATTGCGGGCCGCGATTCGGGAAGGGGTCACATCGTCGACAAGCTCACAGCACTGCCCTTCGTTTACAACCCTGCAGGGTTGTCGGTGCGGTACGGTGGAGATGGCCGGGTGGAAGGTTTCGATCCCGCTGGTTTCGCCGTCACCGTGGAGCGCCACAAGGGAGAGGCGCTGGGCATGTCCGTCATGACCACTCCGAACACGGAGTTCGCGGACATGGTCCTCGTCGAGGGGACGCGCGGCTGCCCGTCGCGGTGCTCCTTCTGTCTCCTCGGCAACCTCTACGGCTTCAGGTCGGAGGACATCGACGTGACGGTGGGAGAGGCGAGCGACGTGGGCATCATAGGCGGCGGCGTGTCCTACCACCCCCGCATCACCGAGATCGTCGCAGATCTCAGCTCCCGGGGGATAGGCGTCCATCTCCCGTCGCTCCGCCTCGACGAGGTCCCCTTACGCCTCATCGAACTCATGAAGGATACGGTGAAGACCCTCACCTTCGGCGTCGAGGCAGCAACGGAAAGCCTGCGACACCTCCTCGGCAAGCCCATGACGGACGAGGAGATCCTCTCCCGCATCGACGGCATCATGGCCCTCAAGTCCTTCAACCTCAAGCTCTATTTCATGATCGGCCTCCCCGGGGAGACACCAGGCGACATCGACGCGATACCGGACCTCGTGAAGCGCATCCGCCACACCATGATCAAACGGGGCGCACCGCGGGGGGCCCTCGGCGGCATCACCGTTCACGCCAGCCCCTTCGTCCCGAAAGCGGCCACGCCCTTTCAGTGGCTTCCCATGGCCGACATGGCTGAGATGAAGCAAAAGGTATCGCGCCTCACGCACGCCTTCGGCAAAATAGACAACACCTATTTCACCCATGACTCGGTGAAGTTCAGCTTCCTCCAGGCGGTGCTTGCCCGCGGTGACCGGCACGTGTCGGACACGGTCGTTCGCCTCGCCCACGGGACAAGCCTCGCGCGTATCCTCAGGGAAAGCCCCGTCAACCTTAACTTCTATGCCCTGCGCGACCGCCCCCGCGACGAGGTCTTCCCCTGGGACTTCATCGAGGGCACCATCCCGAAGGGAAAGCTACGGGAGAGGGGACAGAAGGGCTTGGATCGCTTGACAGGCCGTTGACGAAGTCATTTCTCAAGGCGGTTCGTGCTCTTTCATTCCGGCATTCGCCCAAATGAATACAGACTTTGTCAACAACCTGTTGAAGGTAAAAAAGGGCTCTCTTCTTTCACCACGGTTCTAACGGTTCCAACGGTTCCAACGGTATATCGGGCGGGGTCGTCACAACGCCCCAGGTGTTCATTGACTTTTGCCCTCGCTTACTATAGGATTTGGATATTTTCCGTCCAATTCAAAGGGGGTATGACGTTATGTCCAATCTCAATAAAGTGTTGCTCATGGGAAGGCTCGGAAAGGACCCGGAGCTCCGGTACACGACTGACGGCACACCCGTGGCCACCTTCAGTCTGGCCACGTCCGAATCATACAAGGACAAGTCCGGCGTCAAGCAGGAAAGGACGGAATGGCACAACATCGTCGTGTGGCGAAAGCTCGCTGAGATCGCCGGGGAATACCTGAAAAAGGGAAGGCTTGTCTACATCGAGGGAAGGATACAGTCCCGCGAATATGAAGGACGTGACGGCGTCAAGCGCAGGGCTTACGAGATAGTGGCCTCGGACATGAAGATGATGCCGAGCGGCCAGGCGCAGGGACAACCCCAGGAGGAACGCCGCCCCTTCGGCTCGCCGAGGGGCCCCGTCGACGACGACTTCGTCCCCGAGATGGAAGACGACGTCCCGATGTAGAAAGACTGCGTCTCTCGCCCGTTCGGTGCCTTGAGTGTGCGGTCGGAACGGGGGGAGAGGCTTGAAGATATTATCTCTCGCCCGCTTCGCTCAAGATCGCAGAGGTCGCAGAGAGAGACCGAAAGAGAGAAAAGACTGCCGCCGGATCTCGGAGCCCCCCAAGATCCGGCGGCCTTCTCGTCCCGCCGTGCCGGCGGGAGAGAAAGAAATAGTGTTTTTTATCCTGAAGAAGTTATCCCCTCTCATCTCCCCCGTAGTCATAGGTCCTATGGGTCCTATATGTCCTATAGGTCCTATACTCCATCCTCAAACCCCCATACTACCTTGCCCCCCAGACTCCCATCACCCCCACCTGAAACCCAAACTTTTCTTTGCCTCCCGTCGCAGACGGGATGCAAAGCCGGCCGGATTTTGGGAGGCTCCGAAATCCGGCCGAATCTTTTCTCTGCGATCTCTGCGGGCTTGAGAGAGGAGCGAATGCGACGAACGGGCGAGAGGCAAGGTCTTTAAGGTTTTCCCCTATTGCCCGTTGGGCGGAGGTGTGGGGCCGGGGGTGGTAGAGTTGGCGCCCTGGCTGTCGGCCGGCGGGGTGGGAGCGGTCTCGTCGACGGTTTCTGGCGGGGTGGTCGTTACCTCTTCGTAGTCGGGGACGACTATGCCTCTTCTTACCATGATGGTGTAGATGATCTTCGCGCGGCGTTCGACGTAGCGGGAAGTCCCGTCCACGCGGTAACGTCTGGGGTTGGGCAGGGCCGCTGCGAGCTTGGCCGCCTCTTCCGCGGTGAGCGCCGAGGCAGGCTTGCCGAAGTGGCGCCTCGCGGCGGCCTCGGCGCCGAAGACGCCCTCGCCCCATTCGACGACGTTGAGGTAGAGCTCGAGGATCCTCCGTTTTGAGAGGGCCCTCTCGAGCCTCCAGGTGATGATCGCCTCCTTGAGCTTGCGGACGGGGTTCTTGGAGGGCGTGAGGTAGAGGTTCTTCGTGAGCTGCTGGCTGATCGTGCTGCCGCCGAGTTTGAACCTTCCCGCCTCCAGGTTCTTCTCGAGGGCCTTCTGGATCGCCTCCGTGTCGAAGCCGTGGTGGGACCAGAACTTATCGTCCTCCGCTATGAGGACCGCCTTCATGAGGTAGGGCGATATGGACCGCAAGGGGACCCACTTCGACTGTATCCGCATCTTCTTTCCCTTCGCCCGGTACTCCGCTTCCCGGTATTCCATGAAGGACGTCTTCCCCGGGTTCTGCTTCTTCAGCTTCGACACGTCGGGGTAGACCATGTACAACCCCGCGAACCCCACCACGAGAAGGACGACAAGAACGACGATGACCTTGATGAAGCGGAGGAGTTTCCCCGGCTTCTTCCTTTTGACCTTTCTTGTTGCCAATTCCTGTACCCATCTCTTCTTATCATATCGCGGGCGCCATTGGAAGGTCCCTTTTCCCCCTAAGGGGGCAATTTGTTTTGAAATGACACCGTTACCTGTTGTATAGTTTCAATCATTTGTAAGCGATAGAAAGCAGTCAGAGAGGTGCGCCGTGGATTATGGTGACTACGAAGGGGTAATGGGTCTCGAGGTCCATGCCCATCTTCTTACGGAGAGCAAGATATTCTGCGGCTGTTCGACGAAGTTCGGGGCCGAGCCGAACAGCCATACCTGCCCCACCTGCATGGGCCTGCCGGGGGCTTTGCCGGTCCTGAACAAGAAGGTCGTCGAGTTCGCCATCAAGCTGGGGCTCGCCCTTAACTGCTCCATCAATCCCAGGAGCGTCTTCGCCCGGAAGAACTACTACTATCCCGACCTGCCGAAGGGCTACCAGATCTCGCAATACGAAGAACCCATCTGCGGCAACGGGTGGCTCGACATCGTCATGGACGGGAAGACGAAGCGCATCCGCATCCTGCGCATTCACATGGAGGAGGACGCGGGCAAGCTCGTCCACGAACGCACCATCGACACGAGCAGCTACAGCATGGTGGACTACAACCGCTCGAGCACTCCGCTCCTCGAGATCGTCAGCGAACCCGACCTGAGGACGCCGGAAGAGGCGACGGCGTACCTGAAGGCGCTCAGGGACATCCTCATGTACCTCGAGATATGCGACGGCAACATGGAGGAAGGAAGCTTCCGCTGCGACGCCAACGTCTCGGTGCGCAAAAAGGGCGACGAGGCCTTCGGCACCCGGGCGGAGCTCAAGAACCTCAACTCTTTCCGCTACATCGAGAGGTCCCTCGACTACGAGATCGACCGCCAGATCGCCCTTATCAGGAAGGGCGGGAGCGTCGTTCAGGAGACGCGCCTCTTCAACGCCGAGCAGGGCGCCACCTATTCCATGCGCGGCAAGGAGGAGGCCCACGACTATCGTTATTTCCCGGAACCCGACCTCCTTCCCGTGACCGTGGACGAGGCATGGATCGAAGAGGTGCGGAAGACACTGCCCGAACTCCCCACGGAGAAGATGGAACGCTTCATGAAAGATTACGGCCTGCCCCGGTACGACGTGGAGATACTCTCCTCCGACAGGGAACTGGCCGCGTATTTCGAAGAGGTTCTCAAGCTCTTTCCCGAGGCGAAGACGGTGAGCAACTTCATCATGACGGAGCTGTTGAGGGAACTGAAGGACGGCAACATCTCCCCCAAGGACTCCCCCGTTACACCGGCACGGCTGGCCGAGCTTCTCACGCTCATCAAGGACGGCACCATCAGCAACAAGATCGGTAAGGAGATATTCCCGGAGATCTACCGGACCGGCGCCTCCCCGCGTGAGTACGTGAAGGAGAAGGGCCTGCTCCAGATCTCCGACGAGGGGGCCATCGAGGGCATCATCGACGCGGTCATCGCCCGGTCACCGAAGGAAGTGGCCGACTTCAGGGCCGGCAAGGAGAAGCTCATCGGCTTCTTCGTGGGCCAGGTCATGAGGGAAACGAAAGGCAAGGCCAACCCGGCGCTCCTCAACGAACTCCTGCTCAAGAAGCTGAAGGCCTAGATTTTTGCCGTCATTCCGGCTTTAGGCCGGAATCCAGGAAGAAACGCGCAACGGAAGAACCTCTGGATCCCGGATCAGGTCCGGGATGACCACCAACAGAAAGAGGTGACGCATGACGGATCATATTTACTGGAAAAACGGCGTTCTTTACCTTCTCGATCAGAGAGAGCTGCCCTTCAGGAAAACATATGTGAAATGCAGGACCGCCGGGGACGTCATAACGGCCATCAACAACATGACCGTCCGGGGCGCGCCGCTGCTCGGCATCGTCGCCGCCTATGGAATGGTGCTGGGGGTGAAGGAGGTCGTGGCGGCGAAGCGGTCCGTCCGCCGGGCCGATATCGACCGCATCGCCAAAAAGCTCGGCGCCACGCGCCCCACGGCGGTGAACCTCTTCTGGGCCTTGAGGAGAATGACCGAGGCCTTTGAGGGCCACGCGGGCGACAGGGACATCGCCGAAGACATGCTCGGCGAGGCACTGGCCATCCATGTCGAGGACATCGAGAACAACAGGATGCTCTCCCTCTACGGCGCGGAGCTCATAGAAAAAGGCGACACCATCATGACACACTGCAACGCGGGGGCGCTTGCCACGGGGGGCTACGGCACGGCGCTCGGCGTCATGCGCGCCGCCCACGAGGCGGGCAAGAAGATTAAGGTCATCGCCACGGAAACGCGCCCTTACATGCAGGGGTCGCGCCTGACGGTGTGGGAGCTCATGCAGGAAGGCATCCCCGTCGAGCTCGTCCCTGAGAACCACGCCGGGCTCCTGTGCTCCCGGGGGGCGGTGAACAAGATCATCACCGGCGCCGACAGGATAGCGGCGAACGGGGACACGGCGAACAAGATCGGTACCTTCATGATAGCCCTCGCCGCGGACGCGTACAAGGTCCCCTTCTACATCGCCGCCCCGGTCTCCACCTTCGATAAGGCCGTCGAGGACGGCGGCCGCATAGAGATCGAAGAGCGAAGCGCTAGGGAGGTGAAATACCTCGACGACAGGCTCCTCACCGTAAAAGACGCGAAGGCCCGTTATTTCGGGTTCGACGTCACCCCGTCCCGGTACATCAGCGGCTTTATCACCGAGAAAGGCATCATCAAGAAACCTTTCGCGAAATACATCAGGATGCTCTGACCGGCAGGGCCGATGGGCATCATCACCCTCCTCACCGATTTCGGCGTCAAAGACCCCTACGTGGGCGTCATGAAGGGGATCATCCTCGGCATCGACCCGGGGTGCCGGATCGTCGACATGACCCACGAGGTGGAACCCCAGGACATGCGCGAGGCCGCCTTCCTCATCGACGACTACTGGAGGTATTTCCCGCCGGGGACGGTCCATGTCGCCGTCGTCGACCCCACCGTGGGGAGCGCGAGGCGGCCGCTTATCGTGTCGGCGAAGGGACATCATTTCGTCGGGCCCGACAACGGCGTCTTCACCCTCCTCGCGGACAACGCCCCCGATATCCACGTCATCGAGAACCGCAACTTCATGCTCTCCCCCGTCAGTTCCACCTTCCACGGCCGGGACGTCTTCTCCCCCGCCGCCGCCAGGCTGTCCCGCGGCTACTCCCCCCAGGCGTTCGGGCGAAAAATAACGGATCCCGTTCTCTTGAGCGACATCCATCCCGTGATCGAGGGCAGGACGCTTAAAGGGAGCGTGGTGCGCTTCGACCGCTTCGGCAACGCCATCACGAACATAAAGGGCCACGCCCTGCGGTACTTCGCCGGGGAGGGCCCCTTCGAGATACGGATGGGCGAACACGTCTTCGCGGCGATCGGCAAGACCTACTGCGAGGGTGGCCTCACCTGCCTCGAGGGCAGCTCCGGCTACCTGGAATTCGGGGTTTTCAAGGGAGACTTCAGGCGCGAAACGGGGACGGGAAAGGGCGACCCGGTGACGGTCACTCTCCCATGAGGCCGAGGGCACCCCGGAGCTTCTGCGTGGCTATCTGTATGAACTGACCGGCCTCGTCTATCTCCTTCGACACCGCATCGAGACCGCCCGTCGCGGCGACCCTGCCCCATTTCCGGTAATTCTCGGCGAGATACTCGTTGTTCTGGATGAGCTGCTTCAGCACGGTACGTAAACGGTCCTCATCTTCCATCACAAGCCTCCTTCATCCGGCCGCTCCGCGGAGGGCCTCGCTTACCTGCAGACCGGGCCGTTCCCGGGATCGACGTAGAGAAGTTCCCAGCCGAACTCCCGTTCATCTTCCATGGCGACATAAGGCCCCGAGAGCCTGGCGTAGTTGTCGGCATCGCCGTGTATGTCGTATCGGCCCCTGTATTCCTTCTTCCCGTCGCCCCAGCGCACGCTGAGGGCTGGTATCCTGTCGGCCGTCACGAGAACGATGGAACCCTGACCGGCGTGGCGCGATCCGCCGACGCACCGTATGACCTCGAGGCCGCCATCCCTCGCCTTTATCGTCACCGTCCCCGAATAGGTCTCGCCCGTGCCCGGACGCCTGCCGACAAGACCGTAGTTCCCTTCGAGAAAACCGGGAAGGTCCTTGCCGCCATCGGCACCGGCGACGAGGCACGGCACCGACAGGAGAAGCGCAAGGACGAGGCGGCTCAATGAGGGCAGACTAGCTTTCATCCTGCGAGAGCTCCCCCGTTCCCAGTTCCAGGGCATCGGCCGCGCTCAGTTCATCAATCTTCCTCAGCGGCCTCTCGAGCATGTTCGTCCGCGTGGTGACGAGGATCTCGTATTCCTTCCTGGCCGCGTCGATGCGGTCGCCCATGGTCTTGAACCTGTCCTTGTAAAGCTTCCACTGCTTCGAGAACTCGGTAAGGAGCTTGAGTATCTCCGAGGCGGTCCGTTCGAGCTTCACGTTCTCGATGGTCTGGCGGATCACGGCGAGGACCGCGTAGAGCGTGAAGGGGGAGCAGAGGATGACCTTCTGCCTCAATGCCTCGTCCATGATCGAGGCGTCCGATTCCTGGATGAAGCTGTAGACCTGCTCGTTGGGGATGAAGACGATGACGTAGTCCACGGTGTTCTCGGCGGGGTTGATGTACTCCCGGGTCGTCACCTGCTTTATCATCACCTTCGCGTTCTTGAGGAGCTCATCGCGGTACCGCTTCCGGTCGTGGTCGCTCTCGGCGTCGAGATAGTGGGCGAAGTTGTCGAGGGGGAACTTCACATCCATGTTGACCTTGAGGTCATTGGGGAGAAAGAAGGTGAAATCGGGCCTACCGGGCCCGTTCTCCAGGGTCGTTTGCTTGACGTAGTTGATGCCTTCCGCCATCCCCACGAGACGGATGATGTCCTCGGCCATCCGCTCGCCCCACTCGCCCCTCTTCTTCGAGCTTGCGAGCGCGCGGCCGAGGTGCTCCGTCGTGTCCCTGAGCTTCGCCGTGACCTCTTCGTGCTTTTTGATCAAGGTGGTCACCTCGGTGATGCGCTCGCCGCTCACCTTGCCCACCTCTTCGACGCGCCTCTGGACCTCCGTCAGGGTCTTCCCGATGGAGTCGATGTTCCTGTCTATGAGTTCCTTCTTGCCTTCGAGTTCCTTTTTCCCTTCCGCCGTCTGGGATTTGAGCTTCTCCTCGGCAAGCTTCATGAACTCTTCGGCGTATTTCCTGAACTCGTTCGTATTGGACGCGAGGGCGTCGAGGGAAAGGGCTTTGAAGGTCTCGGAGAGCTCCTTCCTTACGGCCTCGAAACGCTCCATCTCCTCCTTGAGGCGAAGGTCCAGCGTTTCGCACCTCGTCATGGCCTGCACCCTGGCCTCTCTTTCAGCGTCAAGCTCAGCCTGGAGCCGCAGCGCTTCGTCCCTGCCCTCACGGTACTGCTGCCTCAACTCGGTAACGACCGCCTCGGCGGACCCGGCCCTCGCCTCGAGCTCTGCCTGCCGGGCGCGCGCGCGGGAGGTGACAACAAGGGAGAAGACGACACCTCCCAGGGCCGCTCCCGCGATAAAGGCGATGATAAGGGCGAGATAGCTCACCAGATCACCTCGGGGCCAAGCACCCAGGCGATGAGCCACCTTCCCTCACCCGAGGGCTTAAGGCACACCGTTCCCGCCGGCCTGAAGTCTATGATGGTCCTCCCCGCGTCGCCGAGGACGAGAAGGCCGAGGAGCCTGTCGAGGAAAGGGAGATGACCGACGATGGCAGTGTCGGCGGTCATGGCGTTTATCCTTTCGACCCATGGCGCCGGGTCGTCGTTGGGAGAGAGACCCTTCTCCTCCCGGATACCGGCGGTGGGCCGTATCGATTCCGTGAGAGCCTGAGCCGTCTCAGCGGCCCTCTTCTTCGTGCTGTGGACGACAACGTCGAGGCTGACGTCCATGAAGGCGAGGAACTCGCCCATCCTCCGGGCATGCCTCATCCCGTTGTCCGTGAGGCCTCGCTCGGGGTCCTCGTCCTCGCGCTTCGCTTCGCCGTGGCGCACAAGGTAGAGCAGCATCGTCGTCCTTTCCTGTTTTGTGGTGTCTCCGGCGGGCCGCGCCGCCGGGAGTACATTATAATCTATTTCCTGCCGAGAGGCATTATATAAAGGGTCCGTTCGCCGGCGGGAAGACCGATGGCCTTGTCCACCGCGTCTGCGTTGAATCCCGCCATGACGACCGTACCGAGGCCGAGCGGCACTGACTGCAGATAGACGTTCTGCGCCGCATGGCCCGCCTCGAGATACATCCAGCTCTCGTTCGTCGCCCTTGCCCGCGATCCGGCAATGACGAGCGCCGCCGGCGCCTTGTCTATCGGCGCCTGACCCGCCGCCTTGTAGAGCCTGCCCTTGGCGTCCCCGTCGGCAATGAAGGTGAGCGAGTGGCCCCCTGGCACGTAGCGGTACATGCCCGGCTTAAGCCCCGTGACGTTGCCGGCAAAGAGATAAACGGTGAGGTAATACTGCGCCCGCGCGGAAGGCGCCGTCCTCAGGCCCCTGCCTGGCTCCGTTATGCCCTGTGCCGCGAAGAGGACCTGGGATACCTCGGCCACCGACAGGGGGGAATCCTTGTAGACCCTCACCGATCGCCTCTCCTTCAGCGCCTTCTCGACAGAAACGTTCCCGTCGTATTTCGGCTCGGGCAGCCTGATCCCGGCACCGGGTGCGGCGCCCTGCCCGTACACCGACGTTGTCGACACGAGAACAAGACAAAGGACCGCCATCAAACAAACGATGGACCTCATAGGGCACCTCCTGAACGGTATCGTTACCCTCACATGGTAATAAGTTTTCCGCGCCTTTGCAACTCTTAAGGCACCTCCTTGGGCGGCGCAATAGCCATTGACAATTCATCCTCATGCTGTTATAACACTTACCTGCGGGGCTGTAGCTCAGCTGGGAGAGTGCTTGACTGGCAGTCAAGAGGTCGAGGGTTCGATCCCCTTCAGCTCCACCATT
>JAAYAK010000327.1 GCA_012719415.1 Syntrophorhabdus sp. | reverse complement strand
TTGAGCGTACCATCCTTCCACTCAAAGGGGATGATCCTGTTCTCCCTGATGAAACGCGTCGCTATGCCGTCCATGACAAGAGGCACCCTGGGAAACTCTTCCGTGGAGAGATGAATTATCGTCTTGCCGTTCATGACTCTCCTGTGCTCCGCGCCGCCGCCTTCGCCGCTGGTTCCTCTCCGGCCGACGGCACCTCTGTGTGCGTCGCCTCGTGTTCCTTTGTTCCCCGCCCTTCCCTGGTTTCGCCGGCATCATTCTTCCCGTCCTTGTCCTGCCGGGGAACGTCGCGGATCAGCTCTTCCTTCTTCAGCTTTCCCTTGCCTGTCTTCGTTATGTCGTCAACATAGGAGGACGTGGCCTTCCGGGCGTCGTGCTGGTTCTTGATGACTCGCGGGGTGAGGAGTATGATCAGTTCCTTGCGGTGATTTTCGTCCGTAGTACTGCCGAAGAGATATCCGAGAAGCGGTATCTTGCTGAGGTACGGAATGCCCGATCGTGCCGCAGATATGTCCTCCCTGATAAGCCCTCCGATGAGGATCGTCTGGCCGTCCTGAACGACAAGGTTCGTCGTCGCCTCCGTCTTCTTGACAATGATGTTGGTCTCGCCGTCGAAAAGGGTGATCGTGTCGTAGGACGAGACCTCCTGGGCGAGGTCGAGAGTGACAAGTCCGCCTTCGTTGATGCGGGGCTTTACCTTGAGGATGATACCGATGTCCTTGTACTGGATGGTCCGCTGAGCGGTGGTCGTTGTGGACGCGATCGTCTCCGTTGTCACGATGGGGACCTGCTCACCCACCTGGATCCGAGCCTCCTTGTTATCCGTCACCAGTATACGCGGCACGGCAAGAAGCTTCGCCTTCGATTGCGTCGCAAGCGTATCGATGACCGTCTTGAAGTCACCCCCGACGGTCCCCGCAAAGGTGAATGTTCCACTCCCTGTCGTGCTCGTCGCTGTCGCGCCGGGCACATCGAATCCGACGGTCCCGTCCACTGCCCCCAACACGCCGTTCATACCGCCCGGCGAGAACTGAAGGGCCCAGGAAACGCCGAGTTTCAGGTCATCCTTCAGGGTGATCTCCGCGATCACCCCTTCGATAATGACCTGCCTCGGGATAATATCGACGCGCCGGATGGCCTCCTTGATGACCTCATAATCTTCGGGCAAGCTGAGGATAATGAGGGAGTTGAGATTCTCCTCGGCGATGATCTTCGTTATGGGAGAAATAAGGCCCTCTCCTGCCTGGGAACCCGACACGATCAATCCGCCTTCCGGACCGCTGCGCGCCGCCGGGGCGCCGGATGCGCCTGCCGTCTTCCCCGCGGAAGGCAACGCAGCAAGGGGTGGATTTGCTGCGCCGCCTCGTCCGGAGGAAAGAAACACCTGCTGCAGAATGTTCGCTATGTCTTTCGCTTTGCTGTTCTGGACATGATAGACAAAGACCTGGGGTTTCTTCTTCTTTGTCTGTTCACTGTCAAAGAGATCGATCAGCTTTAGTAGTCTTCTAACGTTCGCGTCGGTGTCGACAAGCATGATGTGATTGATGCTGGGAACATCAATGACCACGGCGGTTGTCGTGAGGAAGGGGGTGATGAGCTTGACGATCTCCGATGACTGACTGTACATGACAGGCACGACACGTATGATCGATTTGCCTTCGACCTCGATGGAATCGGGATCTCTACCGACGGTCACTTCGGCTGGTTCTCGGGCGACATCACCGATCGGTACGATCCTGTACAGGCCACCTTCTTCCACAACACCCACACCATTGAGCCTGAGGATGACCTCCATGACGGACAGCACCTTGTCGCCCTCGACAGGGGTAACGGAACGGAACGTGACCCGCCCTTTCACCCTCTGGTCGACAATATAATTGACCCTCAGGATCTCACCGAAGACGGTCTGGATGACCTGATACATGTCGGCGTCATCAAAGGACAGGCTCACGGGGCTCGCGGCCCTTACGCCGTGCTTCCTCGTCTGCGAGGGTGTTTTCGCCAGAGGCGCGGACGGATTCCCCGGGGGCAAGATCTTTCCTCGATCACCGGCCGACTCCCCTTTTTTTTCCACGTTCTCGTTCTTCGCCGATGGGGATACAGCGGCTGAAGGCAGCGCCGACTGCGCGTCAGCTTCCCCCCTCGGCGCCGATGCCTCTGGTGTCTCCCGGGATGGTGCCGCCTTTTGAGGACTGTCGGCGGCATATAACGGCGGTACGACGAGCACGAAAAAGAGACAGGACAACAATATGAGCTTTCTGACATTTGTCATCGATTCATCACCCACTGTAGTTTCTTCAAAACTAGTAGGATTCTAGAGCTAAGTAGAGCAACTTCACACCGCAATGGGATAGACCTGACGCATTATGGTTTCAACAGGGCGACCGCCATTGCACGGCAGAACCCGCAGCCGACGCGAGGGGAGCCAAATCCCGAAATAGTACCATTAGGCCGCAGAATGTGATGACCAGGCCAGCCGAGGTAGTGACAAAAGAACCTCGCCGGATTAATCTTTTTTTCAAAACGTTATCGCCGGAACAAACACACGGCATTGAGGGAGGACGCATGAAAATTCAGTACCCCTATCGCACGGACAGACGAGGCTTCACGCTCGTTGAACTCCTCGTCGTCATGGTCATCGTCGGGCTCCTTGTGGCTCTGGTCGGTCCCAAGGTATTTCCGAAACTCGGCAAAGGCAAGCAGGCCGCGGCGAGGGCACAGGTCGAACTTCTTTCGCAGACCC
>JAAYAK010000326.1 GCA_012719415.1 Syntrophorhabdus sp. | reverse complement strand
GTGAACTCCACCAGATAAACCCGGAAATACCCGTTATCATCCTCACGGCGCACAGCAGCGTGAAAAGCGCCGTCGAGGCCATCAGGATGGGCGCCTTCAACTACCTGGCGAAGCCTTTCGACCTGGACGAGCTGCTTGTGCAGATGGAAAGGGCGCTCGAGAACCGCAGGCTCCATTCGGAGGTCAAAAGGCTCGAAGGGATCCTCGAGGAGCGCTACACCTTCTCGAACATTGTTGCCGACAGCCCCGGGATGCAGTCGGTCCTCAGCCTTGTGGCGCGGATAGCGCCGACGGATTCGACGGTGTGCATCTACGGCGAGAGCGGCACCGGAAAGGAGATCGTCGCAAAGGCCGTCCATTTCGCGAGTTCCAGAAAGGACAGGGCCTTCACCGCCATAAACTGCGCTGCCATCCCCGAGACCCTGCTGGAGAGCGAGCTCTTCGGTTATGAGAAGGGTGCCTTCACGGGTGCCGTGAGGAACTCGAAGGGCCTTTTCGCGCAGGCGGATGGCGGAACCCTCTTTCTCGACGAGATAGGGGATATGCCCCTTTCGCTCCAGGCGAAGCTCCTCAGGGTATTGCAGGAAAGACAATTCTATCCGCTGGGAAGCGAGAAACCCCTCAATGTCGACGTTCGCCTCATCGCCGCCACGAACAAGGACCTGGAGGCCGAGGTCAGGAAGGGGTCTTTCCGGGAGGACCTGTTCTACAGGGTCCATGTCATCCCCGTGCGCATCCCTCCCCTGCGGGAAAGGAGGGAGGACATCGTCCCGCTGGCGGAGCACTTCCTGAAGAAGACGTCGGAAAAGATGAAGATAGAGGTCAAGGGCCTCACGCCCATGGCCGTACAGAAGCTGATGCTCCACGACTGGCCGGGCAACGTCCGTGAGCTGGAGAATGCCATCGAGTACGCCGTGGTCACGAGCCGCGGCGAGGTCATATCGGAGGATGCCATCCTCCCCTTCAGGGAGACCCTCTCGACATCGCCCAAGTCCTTCAAGGAGGCGAAGGAGGATTTCGAGAAGGAGTACCTGAACTGGGTGCTCCAGATAGCTGAAGGCAACGTAAGCAAGGCCGCGGGAATGGCCGGAAAATACCGGGCCGATTTCTACTCCCTCCTCAAGAAGTATGATCTGAAACCGGAAGATTTCAAGAAGACCTAGTGTACTGTTTTCCATACACTCCTGATTCCTTTGTGATCTAGATAAGATACACGCATCAGGGCCGCGCTGTCCCCACGGCCGGTGCATGGATATCAATACAGCGCACGGTCTGTCTCCTGCACGGTAATCCTTTTATTTCAGCTACTTACAGTTTGGCACGGTTATTGTATTACAAGCTTTTATGTTCAAGCGGCTGTCTACAAAGCTGTCTCCCCGTCATTCCGGCGAAGGCCGGAATCCAGAAGAGACTCGGTTTCAGCAGGAAACCATTTGTGTTGTCCGACGGCATACGGTGCGGAAACCACGGTTTGGCATTGGCCCGCAAGGCCCATTGGATCCGTCAGCTGTCCTGGATTCCGGCCTTCGCCGGAATGACGGGGAAGAGTGCGGGAGCGACCTTCTTTGTCGGGCCTTCGCCGGAATGACGGGATTCGTTCGTAGATGATCGCGGATAGGAACTGGGGAATCTTGTTCAGTCCGTCGATAACAGTGACTTAAGGAGGCAATCAATGCGGAAACTGAGGATAGTGGTAGCGATGGCATTGTTGATCGCGATGGTGGCCGGGTGTTCCCACATGTCCACCACACAGCAGCGGGCTTTGAGCGGCGGAGCCATCGGGGCCGGTTCCGGAGCGGCCCTGAGCATTCTGACGGGTGGAAGCGTTCTGCTGGGGACCGCCATCGGGGCAGGGGTGGGAACCGTGGGCGGGCTTGTCTACGACGACGTGCAAAAGAATAAATAGGCGGGCATCATCATGAGATATGGCGCGAAACGACCCCTTCTTCTCTCGGTTTTATTTG
>JAAYAK010000325.1 GCA_012719415.1 Syntrophorhabdus sp. | reverse complement strand
AGATACCACTTGCGAGCCCGACACCTGTCGCAAGTCTGTGCGAAGCGATGAAACAGGGAAAATGCGAGGTGAAAAGGTGATAATAGGTGGCTGTCCCTAGTATGCCCTAGGATGGGGAGCACCTATTTCGACGTGGTGACAGACGTGTTGGGAACCAGGCGTATAGAGTGCTCTTATATGACGATCGACTAGGAGAATGGCATGTGCTGTAAGTGTGTTACTACATTCTTGATGATTCTCTTGCTGCAGTCGTCAAGAGCGTCCTCCTCCGTGATTACCAAGAACCAGAAGGAGGAAATGATCCAAGCGCTGGAGTACATTGTCAGCGGTTACGAGAACAGCATCCCCAGGGATACGTCCTTCCGTCTTCGAGGAAGGATATTCTCAGAACAGCGTCCCCAGGAAGGCAAGAGCATTCCGGCAAACAAGGTATTTCCGCCCGTCTGGCTCCAGTTCGGCTATTTCCAGAAAGGCGACAAGCGGCGATATGAACAAGACCGGCAGGATATGCCTGGACATCGCTACTATGTGATGGACAACAACAAGCAGATAAGGTCATATGCAACCAACGTGATCCGCATCTATCCTATCAAGAACAAAGAGGCCACGTGGGTACACAATACACATCTGTACGGTGATTTCGTCAAATCAACAGGCGCGCTAGGCGACGAGACAGTCTCTCTTGCCATGAAGAACCTGATTGCGGAGGTGAAGGAGGGTAGATTCGACAGGGAGGACTGGGACATTGTCGTTGACGCCAAGGAAAGCGGATTGGTTTCGGTACAGACTCGGTATGGAGAAAACACGTACAAGTGGGTGATCGACACTCGCAAGGGATTCGGCGTAGTAGCATTCGAGGAGCACAGTCCATCAGAGAAATTCCGCGTTGACAAGGATCTGCAGTGCGAGTATGAGCAACTGCCCAGTGGACCCTGGATTCTGGCCCGAGCCAAGCTTCTTGCGATCGAGAACGGGGTGGTCGCCGACAGACGCCTGGAAACCACTGCTATCGAAGAGGGGGTTGAGTTCTCAGATGAGTTCTTTGAACTGGAGAGCCTCGGGATGCCACCCGGCGTTTACACCATTGACTACAGTTTTTCACCCCCTCTGACTCTGAACAAGGGGGGACCTGTGGAAGCGGACAGGTTCCGCCTAGACGCACTCGCGGAGGCTCCTTTGGACGTGAATCAACTGGCCATCGTAGACTCGGAGGGCGAGGTCAATGTAGGCGAACACAGAGCCTATGCGCTGCACGAGCAAAGAAGCATTGTAGATGCCGAACCTGTGGTAGCCACAAGAACCTCATGGTTCGGGGGTAGACGCCCTCTCGCTGTATTCCTCTTCATTGGAGTTGCGGTGTGCATCGTTGGCTTCACGCTGGCCCGGTGGCTGCACCGTGAGTCCAAGGGAGCATAGATGACATGGAAGCGTATAAACATACGGTGTTTCGGAATATAGGCACCTTCTCTGTAATGATGGCTTGTCTTCTCCTCTCGGAAGTCTACGCAACTGAAGATCTCCGCGGCGCAGGCGTCATTCCTCGAAGCGAGGTGCCACGGAGTGATACCGTCTTCTGTGGGGCGCGATCGATCTGCGTAGTATTGAAGTATTTGGATCTTGAGCAGAGTATGGATTCCATTCTCGTTGACATGCCACCCGGAGTGTACGGGAATAGTATGAAACAGATTAGCGACTACCTGAACAGGTACTCAGAATTAGACTGCAGAAGTCTTCGATGCTCCGCCAGAGAGCTCTATGGCCGGCTAGATGACGGAGGGTGTAAGTTGGCGGTCCTTCATATCAATGACCACTGGGTCGTTGGGAGAAGGAGTTCCAACAAGGATGTGTTTGAGATTATTGACTATCCCAGGAAGTACTATCTGCCCGTCGATGTGGTCAACGAATTGTGGGAGGGCTTCGCCATTGTAATCCGTCGCAGACGCCTCCTTTCCAGTTGGCAGATGCTTGGTGCTGGCGCGATATCAGTCTCACTGCTCGGTATCGTTGCTCTCGTCCTCTCCAGGAGGCTAGTACTACAACGCTACAAGCGTTTCCAGTGACATTTGGTTATGGTTTTCAGTGTGATGCCTATCGCGTGTAAACGAGCGATAGGCAATTCCAGGGACGCCTTACTTATTTCGGCTTGGCGCATTAACATGCGAAGTGCAACACGGCAGGTCGTGACAGTCACGAGCCGACCGGTAAAATACTAGGGACAGGTAAAATACTAGGGACAGGCCCCTCTTTCTGCTGGCCATAACAGGCGGCAGTCCCCAGTATGACCCCCGATAATTGCAGTTCCTTGTAGGATGGGCTTAAGCCCATGCGGTTCCTGAACAAACGAGATACGCGCTTTGTCGCTCCGACGCTTTCACGGTCCGACCCGGCCCCGGGCGGCGACCGAGATACGATCCCCGAGCGAAGCCTGCCCCTTCGGCGGTGCTCAGGGCAAGCTCTGAGCGCAGTCGAAGGGAGATACGAACTGCGCCCTCTGGCCGCCCGCTTCACGCTTCACGAACACCGCTTCACGCCAGAAACGCGGTCCCCCCCGTTTCTTCTTGCCTTGCCCGCCCCTCCAGACGACAATGGCGTCACAGAGACTTTGACGCGGCATCCTTGGATAGGCAGCAGAGATACCACTTGCGAGCCCGACACCTGTCGCAAGTCTGTGCGAAGCGATGAAACAGGGAAAATGCGAGGTGAAAAGGTGATAATAGGTGGCTGTCCCTAGTATGCCCTAGGATGGGGAGCACCTATT
>JAAYAK010000324.1 GCA_012719415.1 Syntrophorhabdus sp. | reverse complement strand
GGGTCCGACGACCTCCGCGGGGGCGTCGCCTGCCTCGCCTCCCTCGCGCAGAAGCTGAGGAAGGAGAAACCCTCGCTCCTCGTCTCCGCCGGGGACATGATCCAGGGGAACACCTGGGCAAACCTCTTTGAAGGAAAGCCCGTCATAGAGGTCATGAACACCATGCGCTTCGACGCCATGGTCGTCGGCAACCACGAATTCGATTTCGGCAAGACGGCGCTCACGGAACGGATCAGAGAGGCGAATTTCCCCGTCCTCGGGGCGAACGTGACAGGCCTCGACGCGCTCAAGCCTTACGTTGTCAAAGAGGTGGACGGCATACGGGTCGGGATCATCGGCGTCGTCACGGAGGAGACCCCCACGGCGACACACCCCCGCAACGTCGAGGGGTTGACCTTCATGCCCGTCGCCGCGACGGTCGAACGCTGCATTGCCGAGCTGAGTGGCAGGGCCGACATCATCGTCGTCCTGTCCCACCTGGGATACAACGCCGACATGGCCCTCGCGTCGGCCGTGAAAGGCATCGATGTCATCGTAGGCGGGCATTCCCACACAAAGGGAGTGAAACCGATCACGGTGGGCAGCACCGTGATCGTCCAGGCCTGGGAGCACGGCCTGGTACTGGGGGTCCTCGACCTCACGGTGGAGTCGGGCAGGATCGTTGCCGCGGAGGGCAGGCTTGAGGAGGTCGTACCCGCGAAGACGGCAAAGGACGAGAAGGTCGCCGCCATCGTGGAGAAGTGGGCCGACAAGGTGAACGAATCCATGGGGAGGGTCATCGCCGAGGCCGAGGTCGATCTCGACGGAGAGAACGTGCGAGTGAGGGAGACCAATCTCGGCAATTTCATCTCCGACATCCTCCGGCAGGAATCCGGCGCCGATGCGGCCATCATCAACGGAGGCGGGCTCCGCACCAGTATAAAGAAGGGTCCCGTCACTGTCGGCAACATCTATTCCGTCCTGCCTTTCAACAATTACATAGTGGGCATTCGACTGACGGGGCAGCAGATCCGGGACGCTCTCGAATACGGGCTTTCCGGGGTCGAACTGAAGGAGGGGCGCTTCCCGCAGGTCGCCGGCCTCACCGTCACCTACTCGCCGGCGAGAAAACCGGGCAACAGGGTGGGGACGGTCCACGTCGGCGGCGAGCCGATCGTTCCTTCAAAGCAGTACGTCGTGGCCACCGTGGACTTCCTGGCCGCGGGAGGGGACGGGTACCAGGTGTTCCGTGAGGCCATCAGGCAATCTTCCGATTTCGAGATCCTCGGCGGAACGATAAAGAGCGGAAACATCGTTTACAACGATGCGGGCAGATGGGTGAGGGACACGGTCGTATCCGAGGCTCTGCGGTTGAAGAAGCTGGCACCGGCCGTGGAGGGAAGGATAAGGGTCGAAGGCGCAGCCGATGAAGGTACTCGTAAATGACAGGGAGATCCACCTGGCCCCGGGCATGACGGTACGCCATGCCCTCATCGGGGCGGGCCTTCTCGGTGACGTCGAGACCGGGAAGAAGGTCTTCGACGAATGGGGCAACGAAACGGGCCTTGATGGGGCGCTTTCCGAGAACGCCCGGTTATATGTCAGGGCGGAGAGATCGTCATGATCGATACCTTTCTCCTTTCCTTCATCCCCCTCTTCGTGGCCTTCGACGTCCTGGGGGTCCTGCCGCTCTACATCCGGTTCACCGCCTCCATGGACAGTGCCAGAAGAACACGGCACCTCAGGGACTCCCTCTTCACGGCATTCACCATATCCCTCATCTTCGTCATCGTCGGCAACAGGGTCATGACCTATCTCGGGATATCCATGCAGGACTTCCTCATTGCCGGCGGCATCGTCATCTTCATAACCGCCATCAGGGACCTTATCCAGGGCCGTTCCGAGCCCGCCGGAGAGAACGAGTTCTTCGGCGTTGTGCCGCTGGGGATACCCCTTCTCGCAGGCCCCGCCGTCCTCGCCACCTCCATGATCATATGGAACCAGTACCCTTTCTATTACTACCTCATCTCCCTCGTCCTCAACATCATCATCTGCTGGGCCGTCCTCCACTTCTCCGGCTTCATCCTCAAACTCCTCGGCAAACGCGTCGTCGAGGCCCTCTCCCGCGTCTTCAGCCTCATCATCGCCTCCATCGC
>JAAYAK010000323.1 GCA_012719415.1 Syntrophorhabdus sp. | reverse complement strand
TGGTTGTGATAACCTAAAACTGACCCACCTAAGGGGCAAATGATCACCGAAAAATGACCCACCCCCAGGACCATCTCTGGTAAGTTGGTTTTTGATAGAAAACCGACTGTACCGGAGGGAAAGGGTGATAACGATGGATCAGTACGAGTACATCAGGACAGCGCATCGGGTTTACAAAAAAAGTATCCGGCAGATACAGAAAGAAACGGGCCATTCCCGGGTAACGATCAGGAAGATCCTTGAGGGTGCGTTCCCCGAGTACAAGCGGCGAGCGACGCAGGCATATCCCGCTCTGGACGAACACAGAGATACAATAGAACGCTGGCTTAACGAGGACCGCGAGAATCCCAGAAAACAGCGCCATACCGCCCGCAGGATCTACGCACGCCTTGTCGAGGAGGAAGGATACGCGGGAAGCGAGGTGACCGTCCGCCGGTACGTGCGCCAGGTAAAAGCGAGGGAAGGGATGGAGACATCCGGCGCGTATCTGATCCTGGAACCCGAATGCGGCCATGAGGCCGAGGCCGACTGGGGACGGGCCGTTGCAATAATGCAGGGAACAAGAATCCCCTTCCACTTCTTCTGCATGCGCTCGAAATACTCCGGCAAGTCTTTTGTACGCGCCTATCCCTGCGAGAAGCAGCAGGCGTTCCTCGACGCCCACGTCCGGGCCTTTAACTTCTTCGGCGGTATCTTCCCCACCATCGTCTACGACAACCTGACGAGCGCCGTCCAGAAGGTCCTTACGGGCCACGACCGGATAGAACAGGAGGGGTTCCGCAAATTGCGCTCCTACTATAACTTCGAGGCCCGCTTCTGCAACCCGGCGGCAGCGCACGAGAAGGGCGGGACGGAAGGGATGATCGGGTATATACGGCGTAATTACCTTGTTCCCATACCCGTCGTGGAGAGCTTCGAGGAGCTCAACGAGAGGCTCCTTCAGTCCTGCCTTCGCCACGGCACCCACCGGACGGAAGGCCGCACAGAAAATGTCGATTGCCTCTTTGAGAGGGAAAAGGAACATCTCATCCCCCTGCCTGCCGTGCCGATGAGCAACATGCGCCTTCTGGAGACCAGGATCAACAAGTACGCCACCGTCGTGGCGGACAAGAACCATTACTCGGTGCCGGTATCCCACGTACGGCTCAGGGTCCGGGTTGAACTTGCGATAGACCGGGTCGATATCTTCCATGACGGCAGGAGGATAGCGAGCCACGCACGGCTCTTCGGCAACAACAAGTGGCAGCTCGATCCCCAGCATTATCTCGAACTGATACGCCGTAAGCCCGGCGCCTTCGACAGCGCGCTTGTCATCCGCCGGTGGCGCCCGGCGTGGCCGGCATGTCTTGAGAGGCTTTTAGCACGGTTCAAGGAGAGGCAGGGGGAGACATCGGGAATAAAGGATTTTATCTCCGTGCTCATGTTCTACAGGGATTACCCGGCCGAAGAGATCGAGGCCGTGGTGGAACTGGCTCTTGAGAGCTCTATATCCAACAGCGAGGGGATCCGGCACATGCTCGTCTACTCGGGTCCGGAAGAGAACTTTGCTCCCCTTCAGGGCTGGCCGGCAACGCTCGTACCCGATGTGGCCGACTATGCACAGCTGGGGGTGATCCGATGAGACCGGCGACCGAAGTTCTTCTTGCGGACCATCTCAAACAGCTCAAGCTGACCGCCATCCTGCGGTGCTATAGTGCCCGTGCGCGCCAGGCCCGGGAGAGCGGTTCCGAGTATGAGGACTTTTTATTGTCCCTTATCGAATCCGAGATCGAGGCCCGTGCCGACAACCGGCTGAAACGGCGGATCAGGGATGCGCGGTTCCCGATCATAAAGACCATGGAGGGCTTTGATTTTGACGAAGCCGAAGGCCTTGACAGAAGATTGGTACGGGAGATGGTAGAAGGAACGTACATTAAGGAGAAAAGGAATATCATCTTTGTAGGGAAGACAGGCACCGGGAAAAGCCATCTTGCGACAGCCCTGGGACTCGAGGCATGCCGCCAGGGGATCCGCACCCGGTTCGTGACCGGAGCAGGTCTCGTCAACGAACTCATCGAGGCCCGCAGCGAACGAGCCGTAAGCAGGATAACCCAGAAGATGTCACGGTTCGGTCTTCTTATCCTCGATGAGCTTGGTTATGTCCCTTTCTCCCGGGAGGGATCACAGCTTCTCTTCCAGCTTCTGGCGGAACGTTATGAAAGGGCCTCCGTGATCATAACGACAAACCTCGGGTTTGCTGACTGGACGCAGTTATTTGGGGACCCGACTTTGACGGCGGCGCTTCTCGACCGCTTGACACACAAGGCTCATATTGTTATGTGCGATTGGGACAGCTACAGGCTTAAGGAGAGTCTCAAGAATAAATCTCCGGCAAAAAGGGGCAAGGAATGAAGGGTATATATTTTTTTAACTAAAACAGGGGTGGGTCATTTTTGCGTGATCACAGTGGGTCACTTTTAGGTTGTCATTGCCACGGTAATTCGCCATCAGCTTGTCATACTCTTCCCGCGGGGCCGGCTCCTGCTCGTTCCTGGTGATCTTCTCTGTGAACCTCCTGGCATCTTTGCCGCGGAGGATCGGGGTTTCTTTGATGGGGGTGG
>JAAYAK010000322.1 GCA_012719415.1 Syntrophorhabdus sp. | reverse complement strand
CTTCCTCGAGATCCCTCTCCTTGGGCATAAACTCATGGAGAGGCGGGTCAAGAAGGCGGATGATGACCGGGAGTCCGTGCATTTCCTTCAGGATCCCGTAGAAGTCCTCGACCTGCATGACCTTGAGCTCCTCGAGTGCTTCGAGGCGCTCCTCGTAGGTGTCTGCCACAACGAGGCGCTGCATGACGGGAAGGCGGTCGGTGGCCATGAACATGTGTTCGGTCCTGCACAGGCCGATCCCCTTTGCCCCGAATGCCCGGGCGCGCTTCGCGTCTTCGGGGGTGTCGCCGTTTGCCCAGACCTGGAGGCGGGCAAACTCGTCGGACCAGGAAAGGACTGTACGGAAATCGTCGCTGAAGGAAGCTTCCATGAGAGGAGCGCCGCCCAGGAGGACACGTCCGGTGCTGCCGTCAACGGTGATGGTGTCGCCCTTGCGGATGACCCTGTCTCCACTGGTGATGGTTTCCTTGTTGAGGTCGATGGTGATGTCCTCGCATCCGCTGACGCAAGGTTTCCCGAGGCCGCGGGCGACGACGGCCGCATGGCTGGTCATGCCGCCGCGGCTGGTGACGATGGCTTCCGCGGCAAAGAGGCCGTGGATGTCGTCAGGGCATGTCTCAGGCCTTGCGAGGATGACTTTCTGGCCTCCCTTTGCCATTTCAACGGCATCGTCGGCATCGAAGCAGACTACGCCGACACCTGCGCCGGGGGATGCGGGAAGGCCCTTTGCAAGGACTTCATTATCGGCGGCGGGGTCGACCTGTCGGTGAAGGAGCATTTCGACCTGCTCGGGGGTGACTCTGCCCACTGCGGTCTTCCTGTCGATGAGTCCCTCTTCCACCATGTCCACGGCGATTTTCACCGAGGCGGCGGCGGAGCGCTTGCCGTTCCTGGTCTGCAACATGTAGAGCTTGTTGCGCTCGATGGTGAACTCGATGTCCTGCATGTCCTTGTATGCCTTTTCGAGGTTCGTGGTGATCTCGAAGAGTTCATTGTAGACATCGGGCATTACAGTCTTCATCTGTGCGATGGGAAGGGGCGTCCGGATGCCGGCCACCACGTCTTCTCCCTGGGCGTTGACGAGGAATTCCCCGTACAGTTCCTTTGTTCCGTCGGAGGGGTTGCGGGTGAAGCAGACGCCGGTGCCGCAGTCTTCGCCGAGGTTTCCGTAGACCATGGAGACGATGTTGACGGCCGTCCCGAGCGTATGGGGGATTTTGTGAAGCTTGCGGTAGGTGACGGCCCGGGGATTGCCCCAGCTTTTGAAGACTGCCTCCACGGCGTTGCGGAGCTGCTGCCATGGATCTGCAGGGAAGTCGAAACCGGCCTTCTGTCTGAAGATCTCCTTGAAGCGCGCCACGACCTCCACGAGCTTGTCGGCGGGGATCTCGTTGTCGAATTTCACCCCGAGGGAACTCTTGACGTGGTCGAGGACTTCCTCGAATGCGTCTCCGTTTACTCCGTGGACGACGTTTCCGTACATCTGGATGAACCGCCTGAAGCTGTCGAAGGCGAAGCGCCTGTCATCTGCGGCCCGGGCAATGGATTCAACGGATTCGTCGTTGAGGCCGAGGTTGAGGACGGTGTCCATCATTCCGGGCATGGAAATGGGGGCGCCGGAGCGGACGGATACGAGGAGGGGGTTGCTGCCGGAGCCGAATGTCTTTCCGGTCTTCTTCTCAAGATCCTTCATTGAACTGATCACTTTGTCCCAGATCGAGTCGAGGAACGCGGGGTCTTCCCCGTATTTGAGGCATGCCTCTGTGGTCAGGATGAATCCCGGGGGGACGGGGAGCTTGTACTGCACCATCTGTGCAAGGTTGGCTCCCTTTCCGCCGAGAAGGTTTTTCATTTCGGCGTTGCCTTCTTCGAAACTGTACACGTATTTCACTTCGTTCATCTCTTTAGT
>JAAYAK010000321.1 GCA_012719415.1 Syntrophorhabdus sp. | reverse complement strand
TTGATCTCGCCGGACAGCTCGATGAACCGTGTGGTAAACCCGTACTCGCGGGCCTTCCAGGTGAGGTAGAAGGGGTCTATGGGGATGCAGTGGCCGCCCAAACCGGGGCCGGGGTAGAAGGCCTGGAAGCCGAAGGGTTTTGTCTTTGCGGCATCTATGGCTTCCCAGATGTCTATGTCCATCTTGTCGAAGAGGACCTTGAGTTCGTTGACGAGGGCTATGTTGACGCTGCGGTAGATGTTCTCTATGAGCTTTGTCGCTTCGGCGACGCGCGTCGATGAAACGGGGACCGTTTTGATGACGATGGTGTCGTAAAGGGCGACCGCCGCCTTCAGGCATTTCTTCGTGTAGCCGCCGACCACCTTCGGGATGGTCCCTGTCCGGTAGTCCTTGTTGTTGGGGTCTTCCCGTTCCGGCGAGAAGGCAAGGAAGAAATCCTTCCCCGCTTTGAGGCCCGTCTCTTCCAAGACGGTCCGCATGTCCTGGTCCGTGGTACCCGGGTAGGTTGTAGACTCCAGGACAATGAGCTGACCCTTTTGCAGATGGCGGGCGATGGTCCGTGTCGTATTCATGACATAGGAAAGGTCCGGTTCCCTGTATTTCGTGAGCGGGGTTGGAACGCATATGATGACGCAATCCATATCCTTGAGGCGGGAGAAATCGTTCGTCGCGACGAATGAACCTTTCGCTGTGCCTGGCTTCTTCGCAGCCCTCTTCGCCTTCCCATTCCCCGGCTGCCCGGTGACGATGGGGGAGATATCCACATGCTGGATATACCCCTCGCCCTTGCGAAGCGCTTCCACCTTCTTCTTGTCGACATCGAATCCCGTGACGGCGAACCCGCTCTTGAAGAACTCGATCACGAGCGGCAGGCCGACGTAACCGAGACCGATAACACCGATCCGGGCTGACCGGTCAGCGATCTTCTTTATGAGTGTTTGGGACATGGAAACTCCTGGTTAGAGACGGTCTCAGGTTCCAGGTTTCAGGTCTCAGGCTGGAAACCATAGAAGACCTTTTCTGTTCTATGATACCTTTGACGTGCGACTTGCGACGTGCGGTAACTATCAAACGAGGTCCAGAACAGAATCTCGCTCGAAGTCTTGCCTCTTGAGGCCCGATCGCCTCAGGATAGAATCCGCATCTTGGCACTGCCCCTTCTGCGGGGCGTCCTCAAAATACAGTTCGACGGCCTCTTTGAGGTTGGCGATCGCCTCATCTATAGTTTCACCGAAGCTCGAAACGTCAACGTTGAGACACTGGGACACGAAATACTTGTTTTCCCTGCGCACAATGCGCTCTGTTTCTCTGGGCAGGCTACCGCCATTGACGTTGGTGTTCGCCATGGAGGAGGGGCTTGTCATCTTCATTGATGCTCCGTCAATCCTATGCAAATGGCCGGCCGCGGTGCCGGGTGGTGATCGGTGTTCTCTTGCGGGGGCGGGATTATGCTGGTCATGGTGAAAGGTGGGGGTCGAAAGGTACACCATCAGCGTAGCGCTAAGGTCTCGATATCACGAACAATACAACGTCTGCACCCTGCTATCCCGCGGCTGCCGCATCCCCCAAAAAACTGTCTGCCTTTTCCTCCTTTTTGTGTAATGTTTTCGGATACATTACACCTATATTTGACATATTACTTGACATAGTGCACTTAAGTCAATACAGGATTTCTGAATAATTCCATATTAGAGATCAAAGCGAGGAGAAAAACGCGGGTTCATCCTCAAACAGGTTATTATATACAGAAAGACAGGGCAGACGAAAGAGTAAAAGACTGTCTCACGCCCGCTGCGCTCGAGGGCACGGAGGTTTTGAGGAGAGCACACAGAGGAAAGATTCGCTCTGATCCCGGCGCCCGCCGGGATCAGAGCGTCCCTGCATCCCGCTGCGCGAGAGGGAAAAGAAGAGGGTGTAGACTTCGGAGGGATGGATAAGGGGGAGCCAGCAGGGTCTGGAGGATGGGGCATAGGAAATGGAGAAGGGAAGATGAGACTGGGATCAGGAAGTATAGAATCCATGACTACAGGTGGGATAACGGGGACCAGGTTGTTTAAGAACAAAGATATTCTTTTCTCTCCCGCCGGGACGGCGGGACGAGAAGGCCGCCGGATCTTGGGAGGCTCCGAGATCCGGCGGCAGTCTTTTCTTTCTTTTCTCCTCTCTCTGCGTCCTCTGCGAACTCGAGCGAAGCGGGCGTGAGATAATGTCTTTGAGCTTTCCCCCCGCTCTTACCTCACGACCAGGGCGACGAACGGGCGAGAGATAATGTCTTTCGCCTTTCGTTTTCTCGTCACCCCTTTTCCTTCGTCGTCTGCGCGCCTTCCGGTTGAGGTGCTTCCGGGGTCCAGCCGCCGCCCAGGGCTTTGTAGAGTCTTACGAGGTTCGCCACCACCGTGCCTTTGCTTGTCGCCAGGTTGTCCCGAACCGACAGGTATGTTCTCTGGGCGTCGAGGACGGCCTGGAAGTCGATGAGGCCCGACTTGTACTGGACGAGGGCCAGCTTCGTGGAATCCGTGGCGGACGTCATGGCCTCGTTAAGGGAACGGGCACGCTTCTGTTCGTTGACGTAGGCCGTTATCGCGTTCTCCGCCTCCTCGAGGGCCGCGAGTATCGTCTTCTCGTACTCCAGGAGGGCCTGCTCCTGCCGGGCGTTCTGGATCTCGATGTTGCTCCGCACGGCGCCGGCGTTGAAGATGTTCCAGCTGAACCGGGGGCCGATGCTGAAGCCGCGGCTGTTGGCCGAGAAAAGACCCGCGAAGCTCGAGGCATCGATGCCTATGGAACCCATGAGGCTGAGCTTCGGATAGAGTTCGGCCGTGGCGACGCCCACGCGCGCCGTCTGGGCTGCCAGTTCCCTCTCGGCCCCGCGCACGTCAGGGCGCCGGCGGAGCGTCTCCGCGGGGACCCCGAGGGCGATCTCGGCGGGGGTAAGCGGAAGGTCTCTGGGCTCGGTAAGCTTCGCGTCGACATAGCCTGGATATTCCCCCATGAGGGTGGAGAGCCTGTTCTTCGCGGCGGCAAGACGGGTGGCAAGCGTCGGTATGGACGCCCGGGTCTCTTCCATGTTCGTCTTCGCCCGGTCCATATCGAGCTGGGTCACGAGGCCCGCCTTCAAACGATGGGTGGTGAGTTCCCATGTCTCCGTCTGGAGCCTCAGGTTCTCCTCCGTGATGGCAAGCCGCTCCTGGAGGGTCCGAACGTCAATGTAGTTGAGCGCGACCTCCGCGGCAAGGCTCACGTACACGGACAGGTAGTCCTCCTGTGACGCCTCGTAGGAGGCCTGTGAAGCCTCGGTGGCCCTTCTTAAGCCCCCGAAGAGATCGATCTCCCATCCCGCGTCGAGGCCGGCGGCAAAGAGCTCTCTCGACGTGCCGGTCTCGGAATTGTTCTCCGTCCGGGCGCGCGTGTAGGAACCGGAGGCATCGACGGACGGCCACAGCCTCGCCTCCGTAACCCCCCGCTGGGCCCTCGCCTCGCGTATCCGCGACGCCGCCTGCTTCAGGTCCTTGTTGTTCTTGAAAGCGGTGTCGATGAGGGCCACCAAGGTGGGGTCGTCAAGGTTCGCCCACCACGACGCGAGAGAATCCTTCGAGGCAGCCGCCCCGGCGATCTCCGCCGACTGCGAGGCGTTCCAATTCCCGGGGGCCGTCACATCCGGCTTGACATAGTCCGGTCCCACGGTGACGCAGCCTGTCAAAATGATGGCGGTGATGAAAAGCGCCGCGTATCTCATGATCTTCCCTCTCACGTTCATGGTCTCTGTCTCCTTGATAGTTCCTGTCATGGCCCCTCTCCTACTCGTGTCTTAAGGCCTCTATCGGGTCGAGGCTCGCCGCCTTCCGGGCGGGGAAATAGCCGAATATGAGGCCCACCGCCGCCGAAAAGATGAAGGCGATAAAGATGATCCATCCGTTGACAACGAAGGGTACATCGAGGACACGGACAAGGACGGCCGACGCCGCGAGGGACAGGATTATCCCGAAAAGCCCCCCGAATGCCGAAAGGACCATCGCCTCGACGAGGAACTGCAGAAGGACCTCGCGTTCCAGCGCGCCGATGGCGAGCCGCGTCCCGATCTCACGGGTCCGTTCCGTCACGGACACGAGCATGATGTTCATGATCCCAATGCCGCCGACGAGAAGGCTGACCGCCGCCACCGCCCCGAGAAGGGTGGTGAGAAGCTCGGTGGTGGCGAGCATCGTGCTGGCAAGCTCCTTCATGTCCCTGATCTGGAAATCGTTGGGCTTCAGGGTGGAGATGCGCCGGCGTTCCCTCAAGAGGCCCTCGATGTCCTCCTGGGCCTTCTCCGTGGAGGCGCCCTCTTCCACCGAAACCTGGATGAGACTGATATTCTCGTTTCCCGAGACGCGCCGTTGAAAGGCGCGCAGGGGCATGACGATGAGGTCGTCCTGGTCGCGTCCCGTGGTCGACTGGCCCTTCGCGGCAAGCACCCCGATCACCTCGAAGGAAACGCCCTTGACGCGGATCCTGTGCTGCAGAGGATCCTGGTCCCCGAAAAGCTCTTTCCTGACGGTGGCACCCAGGACGCACACGGCGGTCCCCGAGCGGACCTCCTGGTCCGTGAACTCCCTGCCGTCCTCCACCATCCATTCCTTCACCTTGAAGAATGCCGCATCGGAGCCGGTGACGAGGGTGGACCAGTTCTTCGCGCCAAAGACGGCCATGGCCGACGAGGAAGACGTGGGGGCAACGGCGGAGAGGGCATTCACGTCACGGGCGATCGCCTTCGCGTCATCGATCTCGAAGGACCTCGCGGCTCCCGAAAAACCTCCGCCGCCGCGCATCTGGCCGGGTGTCACCATGAGGAGGTTGCTTCCCAGTTTGGCTATGTCCTCCGTCACCTTTGCCGTCGCCCCGCCTCCCACCGTCACGAGGGTGATAACGGCGGCGACGCCGATGACGATGCCGAGGATGGTCAGAAAGGAACGCATCTTGTTGCGCCGGATGGCCCGTAAGGCCAGAAGGAAGGCATTCCAGATCATTGCGTCACCTCGCTGCCGCGGCTGTCGGACGCGATGAGCCCGTCACGGAACCTTACCGTGCGGCTCGCGTACTCGGCCATGTCCGGCTCGTGGGTCACCATCATTACGGTGATGCCCCTGTCCGTGTTGAGTGATGAAAGAAGCTCCATGATCTCCGTGCTGCGGATGGAATCGAGGTTGCCCGTCGGCTCGTCCGCGAGAAGAACCGCGGGAGATGTCGCTATCGCCCGCGCTATGGCCACGCGCTGCTGCTGCCCTCCCGAGAGCTCGGCCGGCGTGTGGTGCTCCCACCCGGAAAGGCCCACGGCATCGAGCGCCTCGCGGGCGACGTCGCGCCTGCTGGTATGGTGGATGCCCCGGTACAGAAGGGGCAGCTCGACGTTCTCCAGGGCCGATGTCCGGCTCAAGAGGTTGAAGCCCTGGAAGACGAAGCCGAGATAGTGGCGCCTTAAGAGCGCCCTCTGGTTGCGCGTGAGATCCGCTATGTCGACCCCTTTGAAGAGATAGCGTCCGGATGTGGGGGTATCGAGACAGCCGAGTACGTTCATGCATGTCGATTTCCCGCATCCGCTCGGACCCATGACGGCCACGAAATCGCCTTCGTAGATGGAAAGGTCTATCCCCCTCAGGGCGTGCAGTTCCGCCTGTCCCTTGCCGTACACCTTCGTTATCCCCTGAAGCTCGATAAGGGGTTGCCCCGCTTCCTGCTCTCCTATCCGATAGTCTTCTTCCTTCATTTCTTTGTCCTCACAATGTCCGTTGCCACCACCGTTCCCGGGGCCAGGTCTCCTTCGAGGATCTGCGTCATCACCCCGTCCGTCGCGCCGGGCGTCACCTTCACGCGGACGATCTTTTCGCCTTCCACCTTCCACACCGCGTTGCTGCTGCCCTGTTTGGGCGCCTGGCGGTTGTCCGTCCCCGGAGGTCGCCTGCTCAGGAGACTCGTCAAGAGCTTGCTGCCTCCGGAGGTCTCTTTCTGTGTCTTGTCCTGCGCCGGCGCGAACCTCAAGGCCGCGTTGGGGACAAGAAGAGCGTCGGAGACACTGTTCACCGTGATAAAGGCCGTCGCCGTCATCCCCGGGCGAAGCACCATGGCGGAATTATCCACCTCAAGGACCGTCTCGTAGGTGACCACGTTGTTCTCCGTCTTCGCCGCGAAACGGGCCTCCCTGACGCGGGCGGGGAATTTCTTCTCCGGGAAGGCGTCAACGGTGAATATGGCGGTCTGGCCCTCCTTCACCTGCCCCACATCGGCCTCGTCAACCCCGATGCACAGTTCCATCTGTTTCAGGTCCTCGGCGATCTTGAAAAGCACCGGGGTCTGGAGAGACGCGGCAACGGTCTGACCGGTCTCCACCTTCCGCTCGAGGACGATGCCGTTGATGGGGGAACGAATGGTGGCCTTGTTAAGGTCGGACCGGTTGGCCTTGAGCGTCGCCTCGGCCTTGGCGATGTCCGCCCTCGCCGTCCCCTCCTGGGCCTTCGCCCGTTTCAGCGCGGCGTCGGCTGCGTCGTATTCCGCCTGGGAAGGCACCTTCCCGCCGCTGAGTTCGAGGCTTTCCTTGAAGCGGTTCAGCTTGCTCTGCGTCTCCGCTACCGTGGCCTGCGTCTCGCGGAGCTTTGCCCTGGCGTAGTTCAGGGTCGCCTCCGACTGCAGGACCTGCGCCTCGAGCTTGGTCGTATCCAGCTTCGCGAGGACCTGTCCCTCTTTCACGCGGTCGTTGTAATCCACGGCGACGGTCTTGATCGTCCCCGAGACCTCGGTGCCGACCTCGACCTGCTCGAGGGGTTGGAGCGTCCCCGTGGCGGTGATGGTGACCGTGAGGTCTCCCTTCTTCACTTCCGCGGTCTTGTAGCGGACCTGTGATCTTCCCGTCGACGCGTAGAGGACCACGGCACCCGCGAGAAGGATCGCCGCGGCGGCCGAGGCGAGCCATATCGTTCTCCTCTTCAGTCCCTTCCCCGGCCCCACCGACCGGAGTATCTTCCTGATATGTGACGTATCGTCGTGAGTCTCTTCCATGGATGGCTCCTTGGTAAAAAGGTTTTTGGTCTGCGATGTCAGTTTCTTGATCATGACTATGGAGTCGTCGGGCGGGAGGGATCGGTTACAAAAGACAAGAAAGAAACAGGTGATTGGTTATAGGTGATGGGTGATAGGAAGAAAACCGGGTTGGAACCGTTAGAACCGTTGGAACCGTTGGAACCGTTGGAACCGTTGGAACCGTTAGAACCATCGCCCATGACCCATTACCTTGTATCTTGTAACTTTTTTGCCGCCGCATGCGACTTATGGGGAAAGATGGGGCTAAGGACCTTCGTTGGGATGACACGGATGGAGACAGGATGCTTATTTGAGTTTTCGGCGGGAGCGATGGGGCGGGAAGATGCATGCCCGCCCGATATGGAGCTTGCCCTGCCGGGTCAGCTTTGTTATAACAGACCTGTATGGGTACCTGCCGTGATCTATAATGCCGAACAGGACGAACGCGAAGCGTCGGACCTTGCGTACATCAGCCGTGTTCTCGCCGGTGATCGCGACGCCTTCGCTTTTCTTCTCAGGAGATACAAGATGTACGTCCTCAAGATAGTCGGTCGCCATGTCCCCTACGAGGATGCCGAAGAGGTGGCGCACGATGCCTTCATCCGCGTCTACGAATCCCTTGCAAAGTTCACCGGGTCCGGGGGGTTCAGGCACTGGATAGCGGCGATCGCGACGCGGACCTGCTACGACTACTGGAGACGCGCGTACAGGTCGAAAGAGGTTGCCATGAGCTCTCTCGGTGACGGACAGCGGGAATGGGTCGAGCGGGCCGCGGCCGATCCGTCGGGAGGCTCCATCGACGACATCGGCAGGGAGGTGGAGGCGCGGGAGGTACTCGACTGGGCGCTGGCGAGGCTCTCGCCGGAGGACAGGATGGTGCTGGAACTTGTCTACCTGGAAGGCCTGTCCGTGCGCGAGGTCGCCGACCTCCTCGGATGGAGCACGGCGAACGTGAAGATACGTTCCTTCCGGTCACGCAGGAAGC
>JAAYAK010000320.1 GCA_012719415.1 Syntrophorhabdus sp. | reverse complement strand
CCGGCAGTAAATGACCACCGCACAGGGAACGGTTCCAAGGAACCTCTCTTATCAAACTCTTGGGGGTGTTATCCTTTGCGTGTTTTTTACTGCAACAGGGCTTTTGCTGGATCCCGGCCTTCGCCGGAATGACGGCTATTAAGTGAGGAGCGATGGGAAAGAGGAGCGCCTCAGTGAACGGCCCTTGCGGTGTCAGGGAAGATCGGAACCTTTGCACTTTGCCTGGAGCCTGGAACGTGAAGCGTGAAACCGTCTTCTAAGGTCCTTAGCCTGAGACGTGTGACCTGCGACCTGAGACTGCTCTTCTTTGTCTTGACACGTCGGCGCCGCTTTGCTACTGTGTTGTTGCCTCATGCGTGAGTGCGGGAGATCGAATGGCCACCGCGAAGAAGACTGCCCAGCAATGGTTCCTCGAAGCCTACCATCACCACCTGCTCGAGCAGTCCATCGACAAGGCCATCAAGGCGTACAAGAAGTGCATACAGCTCGATCCGGCCTACACCGACGCCTATGTCAATCTCGGGCTCATCCATCTCAAGCGTGAGCAGTACGATAAGGCCCTGCAGTATTTCGCGCGCGTCACCCAGCTGGAACCGGACAATATAGAGGCATACATCAACCTCGGCTATGCCTACGAGAAGATGGACCGTTTCGGGAGCGCGAAACAGATGTACGAGCACTCCCTGAAGATAAATCCCCGGCACATGGAGGCCTTCATCAACCTTGCCAATATCGCCGAGATGCAGGCCGACTACAACGGGGCCATCGACCTGTGGAAGAAGGCCATCGAGGTCGATCCAAACGCCGCCCAGCCCCATTTCTTCCTGGCTTCGACGTATGACCGGCACGACATGTTCGACGAGGCCATCGAGGAATACGGGCAGACCCTCGCAATCGACCCCCACCATCTGAAGGCGCTGTTCAATCTCGGACGCCTTTTCATCCAGCAGGGTGAGCCGAGGAAGGCCTTCGACCCATTCGCGCGCATCGTGGAACTGAACGGCGACAACACGGCGGCATGGAATTACCTGGGATACATCTATGAAGCGCTGGGGAGCATCGAGTACGCCATCTTCGCGTACAGCAATTCCCTCATCATCAACAACTACCAGGAAGACGCCCACTATAATCTGGCGCGCCTGCAATACCTCCAGTACCGGGTAAGTCCTGACCCGGCAATGCTGGAAGGAATAAGGAGCAGGCTCCTCTACGTCACCTCAGTGAACCCCAAGCACCGCGAGGCCAAACAACTTCTCGGCATGATCCAACTCCACAGGACGAGGGAACAGAAAGAAAACGGGGAGTAGAAGACCGTTAGAGCCGTTGGCACCGTTAGAACCGTTGGAATCGCTGGAATCGTTTTGAGCGTTCAGGGGCTTCATCCTGCCGCTCTGTGATCGTTGTCTTTCAACCCCGAAAACACACTGACCGAGGAACATGCAAAAGAAAACCCCCATCAGTTCTCACTCATGGGGGCAACATTCTCAACGCTCAATCGGTTCTAACGGTTCTAACGGCTCCAACGGCCGTAACCTCGGGTTGCGGCGTTATGCTTCCAGCCTCTTCATGATAACCGTCAATATCTCGCTCCAGATGGAGACGGGGTCGACGGTTGGCGAGGCCGTGAGCTGGGGGTTCTTTTCCAATGTCTGTGCGGCCAGAACGCCCGCCACCTTTCTCTTCTGATCGACACCGGCCCCCACCGTCTGTTCCGCGATGTGAGGAGGGATCTCTATTCTGATCCTGCATCCGGCGATGACCGCCACATCGGGCTCTGTCTCCGCCTGCTCCTCCACACCCTCCGCGGATGCCCCGGCATATGCCTCCGGCGACTCTTGAGGTGCAGGAGGTGGCGGTGGCGGTGGCGGTGGCGCCATCACGGGCCTCTCCGTTGGTGGCGGTGGCGGTGGCGGTGGTGCCATCACGGGCCTCTCTGTCGGAGGTGGCGGCGCAGGTGGAGCCTCTTCTTTCACCTCAACAGGCCTGAATACCTCCTCAGGCTTCATCTCGGGCCCCGACACGACCTCTTCGGCAACAGCTCCGGCCTCTTCTCCGAACTCCAGTTGCTCCTCTTCTGCCAGCCCGGCTCCCTCGGGGGCGGCTTCGAGCACCGGCTCCTTCTCTTCCGCGGGAGTGATAACGGGGGGAGGCGCGGGCAACTCTTCCACCACTTCAGGCGCTACCTCCGATCTTCCTGCCGCAGCCTCCTGTCCCTGCATGGCGGGACCGGCAAAGAACTGCCCCGTTGGAGCCGGCGTCGCCGGCGGAGGCGGCGTCTCTTCCTCTACCGGCAGAGGAGGCGGAGGTGCTGCCATCACGGACTTTTCCGCTGGAGGAGGAGGTGGAGGCGGTGGAGGAGGCGGCGCCATCACGGGCTTCTCCGGTACCGGCGGTGGAGGTGGAGGCGGTGGAGGTGGAGGCGGTGGAGGTGGAGGTGGAGGTGGAGGTGGTGGAGGTGCCATCACGGGCCTCTCTGGTACTGGTGGGGGAGGTGGAGGTGCTGCCATCACGGGTTTTTCCGCTGGAGGAGGAGGTGGTGGTGGAGGAGGCGGTGCCATCACGGGTTTCTCAAGCGGCGGCACATCGACGGCCGGGGCCTGCATTGCAGGCGGCTCGGCTGCCTTTGCTTTTCTCACGGGCCGCTCCTTCACGCTCTTCTTCTGCACGGCGGGACCTGTCATCTTCAGGAAGCGCTGGCCGATCTGCTGAACAATGTCCCCGGTGATGACGTCGAAGTTGTTCGTCTCTCCCGCCTTCAGGCACAGCTTCGCTATCTTGTTGATGAGACGGGGCACCCCGTTCTCAGAGTACTGGTAGAGCCGTCGGACGGCGTCATCCGTGAAGATCTGCCTCGGGGCGCCCGCCATTTTCAGACGGGAGTCGACATAGTTCCTGACAAGCTCCTCGCTGTCCATCTTTTCGATCCTGTTGTACGTGCCGATACGCTGGAACAGGTTCGCCCTCTTCGGGTGCTCGAGCCTCTTTGCAAGCTCCATCTGGCCTGCAAGGACTATGGTGAAGAGATTTCTCGTATCGTCCTGCATGTTCGTGAGAAGCCGCAGGCTCTCGAGATTTGTCGGTGATATGGCATTGGCCTCGTCGATGAAGACAAGGACCTTCTTTCCCTCATCGGCCGTTTCAAAGAGAAGCTTGTTGAACACCTCGAGGAGTTCCGTCTTTCCACGGATCTCGCACTCCTTGCCGGTCAACTGACCTATGATCTCGCGGAGTATCTGCACGAAGGACATATCGGGGTTCGTGACAAAGGCTATCTTGTACTTGCTCTGGTCGAGCGAGTCGAGGATGAGGCGCAACGACAACGTCTTGCCAAGCCCCACGTCGCCGACGATCACCGTGAGACACTCGTTTCCTTCCTCGATCGCGAAGAGCGTCTCTGCGACAGTGTTTTCCACTGAGAGATGAGAATCAACATACATCGACGGGTCCGGCACATTGTCGAATGGCGGCTTTTTCAGGCCCCAGTACTCAGTGTACATGTGTTGTGTCCTCCTTCTGTCGGGCAACAGGCTACCCTGCCATATCCCCACCAGACAGCATGATCGCTGTTTCGTTACATCTGCAGACTGTTGCTCAAATAATCCACAACATCTTCAAGGAGAAACCGCCTGAGCTTCCCTATCTTGTAACTCTTGATCTCCTTCTCCTTCACCAGGCGGTACAGCATGCTCTTGCTTATCTGGAGCATCGTGGAAACATCGTTGGGGTTCAGCATGCGTGTCGTGTAGACGGGCTTGAAGTGGAAATTGAATGCTGTGCTCCCGTCGGCTGTTTGCTCCATAGACATCTTGACCCCGTGATGCTTGCCGCTCAAGAGGTCCTTGATGCAGTTCATGGACTGGACGATCTCGGACTGCTGGGGGCTGAGCTGAATGGAAAAGATCTGCTCCTCCTCCCCCGCCACTTCCTTGAATATGAGGTGATCCCCGTCCTGAATGTTGAAGCTTTCCGGCGAACCTGCGGTAGGAGCCGGGGCTGATACTTCGGGGATCTGCTCTATCTCGGTGACTTCCTGGTCGCTGACCGGGCTCGTGACAGGTGGAGCCGTATGGATCTCAACAACAGGATCCTGCGTTGCCTGCGCTGTCGTCTTTCTCCGTTTAACTATGCAAATCTTTTCCATGACTCCCCTTCGAGATATGGTATTTATTGTTCCCTCATTATCGCCTGCTTTGAAAAACGCTTTACTTCACTATTAAAACCGATATTTATGTGCATTCTATATCAATTTACTTCCAAAACAGGATTGACTACATTAGAACTTATTCCAAAAAGGGTGTCAATCAAATTTCCTAAGCCCTCTTCGTCCCCGGGAAATGGCGGTCGCATATCGTGTGGTCGGCATCGGGGCCCGGAAGGTTCACTGACAGGAAATAGCCGATAAGGCGGGCCGAAAGGTCCCGGGAGGGAAAGCGCTGGCAAAAGGCCGGAAAATGGAACTGATGAACATTTGGTCGTCTTCATGGTCCCGCCGCCTTCCAGCATGGTCATACAATCGCTAACCTGTGCGCTTCGAAACACACTATAGAAAATGCGGCCCTCCCTGTCAACGCATTTTTCCCGCCCCTCAGACATGGCGAACGTTGCTTTTCTCCTTGATTGGGTCTAGAATACAGACTGCCACATATCAGGGAACCTTGAGACCCCATGGAAACCACCTCCCCGACGACAAAAAGCAAGGATTCCGGCATCAAAGAGATCGTACGATCCCTGGGACTCGTCTTCGGGGACATCGGGACGAGTCCCATATACACCATCACGATCATATTCCTCCTGATGAAGCCCACGGAGGCGAATGTCATCGGGGTCCTTTCACTTATCCTCTGGACAATGACGGTCCTTGTGACCATCGAATACGCGTGGCTGGCCATGAGCCTCGGCGAGAAAGGTGAAGGCGGCGCGTTCGTCCTCAGGGGAATGCTCGTGCGCCTTCTGAAAAAGACCCGTTCCATGGTCTTCGTCACCGTCATCACCTTCATCGGCGTATCCCTCCTCGCCGGAGATGGCGTGATAACTCCCGCCATCAGCATCCTGAGCGCCGTCGAGGGCATACTCCTCATACCGGGTTTCAGCGGAACACGGCAGACGACACTCATAGCGATTGCCGGCATCATTGCCATCATACTCTTCGCCTTCCAGAAAAAGGGTACGGACAGGGTGGCCGGGGCCTTCGGCCCCCTCATGGTGATCTGGTTCCTCGCGCTTTCGCTGTCCGGTATCCTGTCCATCATACACACCCCCTCGGTCCTCAAGGCCCTGAACCCTTGGTACGCCGCCAGATTTCTCTGGCACGAGGGTATTGCCGGTTTCTTCGTCCTCTCGGAGGTCATCCTCTGCGCGACAGGGGGCGAGGCGTTGTACGCGGACATGGGGCACCTCGGCCGCAAACCCATCATACGCGCATGGTATTTCGTCTTTTTTGCCCTGGCCCTGAGCTACCTCGGGCAGGGTTCGTTCATCCTCACGCATCATGGCGGCACATCGAACGCGCTCTTCGGGATGATCCTCAGTCAGTCCGTTGTCCTGTATGTGCCCTTCCTTATCCTCAGCATCATCGCCACGGTCATCGCGTCACAGGCCATGATAAGCGGCATGTTCTCCATAGTCTACCAGGGTATCAACACCCGGCTCCTTCCCATGTTCAAGGTGGAATACACCTCGCCCAGGCTGCGGTCGCAGATATACATCGGTTTCGTCAACTGGTTCCTCCTTCTCTCGGTCCTCTTCATAATGGTCGAGTTCCGCGAGTCGCACCGCCTGGCCGCCGCTTACGGCCTCGCCGTCACGGGTACCATGGCGCTGACGGGGATCATGATGACGGCAATATTCCACCTGCGCCGGGAATGGTTCAAGATGACCGTCGCCATCCTGGTGACGCTCGTCGACCTTGCATTTCTCATTTCCAACACCTATAAGATACCCCATGGCGGGTACTGGTCCATCATCATCGCCCTCATTCCTCTTTTGGTCATGCTCGTGTACACGGCGGGCCAGCGCAGGCTCTACCGCCGGATACGGCCCCTGCCGCTTGACGTGTTCCTGGAGAGCTACAACCAGGTCTACCGCGAGCTCAACAAGATCCGTGGGACCGCCCTCTACTTTGCCCGTGACCCGCAGATGATACCTCCTTATATTGTCCACACCATGTTCCGGAACCACATCATCTACGAAACGAACGTCATCGTCTCCATAAAGACCCTCGATCAGCCCTTCGGCGTGCAGAGCTCGTTCCAGGATGCGCTGGCTGACGGGCTTGAAGCGTTCCGGATAGAAATGGGATACATGGAGGTCGTCAAGATCGAAGAGATCATGAAGGAGGCGGGGATCAATGAAAAGGTCATCTTTTACGGTCTTGAAGAGATAGCGACGGACAGGCCCCTGTGGAAGGTGTTCGCGATCTTAAAGAGGCTGACCCCGCCCTTCATCCAGTTCCACGACCTCCCTTTGAACAAACTCCACGGCGTGATCACGCGCGTCGAAATGTAATTCCCGGGTCAGAGTGTTCCCCTGCCGTGACAGGACATCGGCCGCCCGGCGACCCACCTGTTGCAATTGACCATGGTAATGTAATAACATTTCACCCAACACGTAAAGACCATGCCAACTGATCTATCGCTTTCAATGAGGCTGTATCTCTCCCGGCGTCTCACGCCCGCGCGCATATTCATCCTCGGGTTCATCTTCATCATCCTCGTCGGGACCGTCTTGCTGTCGCTGCCGTCCAGCGCTCGTCCGGGCCGGCTCGGTCTCGTTGACGCCCTCTTCACGTCGACATCGGCCGTCTGCGTCACCGGTCTTACCGTGATAGACATAGGCAGGGACCTCTCATTGAGCGGACAGACGATAACGCTCTTTCTCATGCAGGCGGGCGGCCTCGGTATCACGACATTCTCCGTCCTTTTCCTGGGAATGATGGGTTTCGGGATCTCGGCCAAGAGCAAGGATATCGTCCAGTCGACGTTCGCCCACTCTCCAGGCATCGATTTCCTGCACATCCTCCGGTCTGTCGTCCTCTACACCGCTGTCATCGAAGCGGCCGGGGCGGCCATCCTCTTTCTCTGCTTCGTGGAGGGATCCGATCCCGGCACGGCCATCTGGAGGGCCGTCTACCACGCGATATCGGCGTTCAACAATTGCGGATATTCGATCTTCCCGGACAGCCTGATGTCCTACCGCGATAACCCGGGCGTGAACCTGACGGTCATATCCCTTATCATCATCGGTGGGATCGGGTTCATCGTGATCCACGAGATCATCGAGCGCAACAGAGACCAGCGAAAGAGGCTCTCGGTGCATACCAGGATAGTTGTCATCACGACCTCCATTCTCATCGCGGCAGGGGCGGTCCTGATCTATGTCCTGGAGAGAAAGTTTATGCTCAAGGGCCTTGGCCTTGAGTCACAGGTCCTCATCCCCCTCTTCCAGTCCGTCACGGCGAGGACGTGCGGCTTCAACACCATCGACATAGGGGCTCTCACGAATGAATCCATCCTGGTGCTCCTCATCCTCATGTTCATAGGCGCCTCACCAGGTTCCACGGGAGGAGGGATCAAGACGACAAGCGCCGCGGTGCTTTTCCTGCTTCTCTGGAACCGGCTGAAGGGGAATACGCACGTCAATGTGTTCAACCGGACCATCCCCGAGGAGACCGTCACCAAGACGATCTCCATCATCTTCGCCTCGGCGTTCTCGATCGTGCTCATCACCTCGTTCCTTCTTTTCTCCCCTTCGCTGTCGTTGCCGCCGGACAGGACGCGTCATTTGTTCCTGGAATACCTTTTTGAGGCCGTTTCCGCTTTCGGCACCGTGGGCCTCTCCATGGGCGTCACGCCCCATCTGAGCACGGCGCAAAAGCTGGCAGTTATTGCTCTTATGTTCGCCGGGCGCGTCGGCCCCCTCACGCTGGCGCTTTCGCTCACTCTCGCGTCACGGAAGAAAAGCATCGCCTATGCCGAGGAAACGGTCATGGTCGGTTAGGGAGGATACATGAAAAGGGTCGTCGTCATCGGTATCGGGATCTTCGGCTTCAACCTGGTAAAAGAACTCTACGAAAACGGCATGGAGGTCATCGCCATCGATAAGAACAAGGACGTGGTGCAGAACATGGCCGACTTCGCCACGAAGGCGATAGTGAGCGACGGACTGGAGAAAAACGTCCTGGAATCGCTGGGGCTCAGAGAGAACGACGTCGTCGTCGTATCCTTCGGCGAGGACCTTGCGGCGAGCACGCTCATCACCCTCCACCTCAAGCAGATGAAGATCAGGAACATCATCGTGAAGGCTCCCAACGTCGAATACAAGCAGGTCCTGGAGAGCGTCGGGGCCACAGAGGTCATAATCCCCGAGAAGGAGATGGCAAGCAAGGTGGCCAGAAGCCTCATATCTCCCAACATACTCGATTACATTCCCCTGGCGGAGGACTATATCATCGGCGAGATCGCCCCACCCGCCGCCTTTCAGGGAAAAACCCTGGCGGATGTTCACCTGAGGAGCAAGCACAATATCAACGTCATTGCCATACGGGACACCCTGACCGACACAGTGACGATGGTACCTCCCAATTATGTGATCAAGGACAGCGAGATCCTGATAGTTATCGGCAAATCCAGGGATATCGACAAGATACAATGAGCCCCGGAAACCCGTGCGGATTCGCCTGTGTATCATTGTATGCACCTGTTTATCACTGGATAGAAAAAACTTGACATACAGTACCCCATCCATGTAACAATAGTGCTCAATTGCTTATTCATCCAGCCGGACCTGTCTTTCGGTTGATATCGCATAACCTTTCGAATGACGAGAAGGAACGACGATATGACATCCCTGCTTGACAACATAATATCGCTGGAACAGGAGGCGGACGGCATCATCGAGGCTGCCCACACCGGGTCCAAAGCGGTCCTCGCATCGGTAGATGACGAGCTCGCCAGGTACCGCGAGGAGCTTACTGCCGAGCTCGAGGCCCGCCTTGCTCAGTTCAAGACTGAGGTGGAGAAAGGATTTGCAGAATCCCTCTCCCGGGCTTCCGCGCAGCACGCCGAAAAACTCCGGGCGGTCAGGGAAGCGCCCGAAGAGTTCTCTACCCGCGGGGTCAACAGGATACTGGACAGGTTCCACAACTGGTAAACGAATGGCGATAGACCCCATTAAGAAGCTGACGATCCTGAGCCCCATGCACAGCAGCAAGCGCCTTCTGCGCACCGTCAGCTCCCTTGGCGTCGTTGACGTCACCGACGCCTCCGAAGGTCTCACGGACACGGCCCCCGACCTGAGGATCAAAGGTGTCTCCACAGAAGACATTGATGACATACTGCACAAGATCGACGCCATACTGAACCTCCTCAAGACATACGCGCCTGAGGAACAGGGGTTCTTTCAGGGCCTGACGCCAGTCCCCCAGATGATCGATAAACAGGAGCTCAAGAACGCGACGGAGAACTACGACCTCGCTGGCCGCTCCCGTGAGGCAAATGAGCTCGACGAGATACTCAGGCGCAGCGAACGCGCAAAGGGCGATATCGAGAACCGCCTGGCAACGTTGATGCCCCTGTGCGACCTGTCGTTCACAATGGAAGACTTTCACCGTCCCCGCCGGGTCCGTCTCCTGTTCGGTCATCTGCCCCGCAAGAACCTGGAGCATCTCTCGGGACCGGCATCCCCCTTAACCGATATCGCGTGGGAACCGATCGAGGAAGGGTCCGACACCTGCGGCGTCTATCCCTCCGGGTTCACACCCGCCCCGGGCGGGCAGAAGACAGCGAACAGGGACAACGTCAGGGTACTCATCGCTGTCCTTGCTGACGACGCGGACGAGGTGAAGGATGAGCTGTCCCGGCTTTCCTTTATAGAAACGGGCCTTCCCGACCTCTCCGGCACGATAGGAGACCACGTCAGGGCTCTTGAGGAGGACCTCGTCCAGCTTTCCACAACGATCGATGAGACCATCGCCAGGGTCAGGGCGCTTGCCTCCGACAGGCGCTCCCTCATCATCCTCAAGGCATTCTGGACCGCCGCAAGGAACGAGCGCCTGGCACTGACGAAGACACTCGGTGGAAAATGGGTCCATCTCCTCACCGGGTACATACGGGCCCGGGATGTGGAACGCCTGCAGAGCGCCTTCGCCAAAGAGTTTCCCGACTCCGTGGTCATCCTCGACGATCCTTCCGAGGACGAGAACGTGCCGGTGAGCCTCTCCCTCCCGAAGGTCTTCCGGCCTCTCTCACTGCTGGTGGAGATGTTCGGTCTGCCGCCGTATCGCAGCTTCGACCCGACACCCTATTTGCACATAAACTTCTATCTCTTCTTTGGCATATGCTTTTCCGATGTGGGATACGGCCTTATGCTCATCGCCACTTCCCTTTACCTGATAAAGAGAACAAAGCAATACCAGGGCGTGGCGGACTTCGGCCGCATCCTTCTTGGCGGCGGCATAAGCACCGTCATCTTCGGGGCCCTGCTGGGGTCCTGGTTCGGCGACCTCTACATGGAGAAGTATCTCGGCGAGAACAATCTCCTCATGCGAGTCCAGGCCTTTTTCGTGGTTCTCGACCCCATAAGCAAGACGATCTACGCCCTGCTCTTTGCCCTTTTGATCGGCGTCCTGAACCAGTTCTTCGGGATCGCCCTCAGAATGTACGGGGCGATCAGGAAGGGAGACTGGAAGAGTGCCGTCTTTGACGGTCTCTTCTGGTACCTGACACTCCCTGGCCTGCTCATAATCGTCAGCAAGCTTTTCATCGATACTCCCCAGACCCTTTACCGGACCGGTCTCGCGCTGTTCGGCGCCGGGGCGCTCGGGCTCATCCTGACGCAGGGACGGGACATGAAGGGCCCTGTCGCCCGCATCCTGGGCGGGGTCGTCAGCCTCTACGGGATCGTGGGAAGCTACGGGATCACCGCCTTCATCGGCGACGTCCTCTCCTATTGCCGGCTGCTTGCCCTCGGTCTCACCACGTCGATCGTGGGCACGACCTTCAACATGCTCGGCGGGCTCTTGAGGGACATTCCCTACGTGGGACTCTTCTGTTTCATCTTCATCGTCGTCGCGGGCCATCTTTTCAACTTCGTCATCAGTCTACTGGGCGCCTTCGTCCACTCGATGCGCCTCATATTCGTCGAGTTCTTCGGGCGCTTCTATGACGCGGGGGCGCGGCCCTTCCAGCCCCTCGGGTTCGACTCGCCGCTGTGCGAGATGAAAAAGGAGGGCACAAAAAATGGATAATCACAAAAACCTTGGAGGAAGAATACAATGACCCCAGAATGGATCGAGATTGGTCGCGGTCTTTGCTACGCGGGGGCGGGCCTCACCTTTGGCCTGGCGGGCGCCGGTTCGGCCTGCGGGATCGCCATCGCCTCCCATGCCGGAGCGGGAGTGATGCGCGAGAAACCGGAGCTTTTCGGGCGCATGCTCATCATGATCGCCTTGCCGGGCACGCAGGGATTCTACGGCTTTATCGCCGCCATCCTCATCATGACCCAGACGGGACTCATCGGGGGGGGAAACCTCAAGATATCCCTCGGGACGGGCCTCGCTCTTTTCTTCATCGGCCTCGGTAACGGGATCGCCCAGCTCGTCTCTTCCATAAAGCAGGGAGAGGCATCGGCCGCCGGGATCGCGCTCATCGCGAGACGACCGGAATCAGCGGGGCGGGCCATCCTCTTCCCCGCCTTCGTCGAGACCTACGCCGTCGTGGCCCTCCTTGCGACGATCCTCTTCATAATCTTCCTCACGCAACCCTCTGTGCTGCAGCTCTTGCCACAGTAGACGGATAAAGGAGCCGTGCGGGGCCATGAGTCTTGACAAGATCAAAGAAGCGGTATTGAAGGCATCAAGGACAGAGGCGGAACACATCAATGCCGCCGCCGCGAGACAGGCGAAAGAGAAGCTGGATATCCAGAAGGAGAACCTGCGTCGGGAATTCGAGTACCAGTATGAGGCCCGTTCCCGTCTCATCGAGGAAGAGTATGCCCGAAAACTGGCCCACTTCCAGGGAACTGCCGGAAAAGAGTACCTCGAAGCGAGAAACGCCTCCCTGCGGGCCATCTTCGACAGGGCCCGCGAGACGGTTCTCGCCTGGCCCGCCGATGAGTATGGACGGGTGATGGAAGGTTTCCTCGAAAAGATCGTCCACGGCGGGAAAGGGCGGATACGGGTCCACCCCGATGACAGGGAGGTATTCTCAAAACTTCTGGACGGCATGGCGTCAGAGGGTGGTGAGAGAACGGCGATCGAGATCGACCGGGACCCGCTCCCGGAAAGGGGCGGATTCATCTTCATAAGCGATGACTTTGAGGTGGACGCAACGATAGGCACCATATTTCAGGATATAGAGAGATCGATCCTGCCTGAGATCGCTGAGGACCTTGCACGCGAATGAGACTGTCTGCCGGCTACATGTTGCCTTTCATCAAGAACCGACCTGACTGGGGTTTCGTCTGCGGCAGGATCAGCGCGCTTGAAACGAAGCTCTTGCCCAGGGAGTTCTTCACCCTCGTCATAGAGATGCATCATACGGAAGACGTGTACCAGCACCTTCAGGGAACACTGATCGAGGACTATCTCGATCCCGGCGTCCCCTGGGATGATTTCAGCGCCATTGCCGACGAATGCTTCTACGACCTCGCCACATCGGTCAGGGCCGAGTGCCCTTCACCCGTTCCCGTTGACCTCTTCCTCATACGAAACGACTATCTCAACATAAAGAGCGCCCTTTCCGGCATAGACAGCCGTTTCCTGCCGGGCATGGTCAGGGAACAGGTAATAGGCGCCGTTCTCGATGGAGATTATGCTGACCTGCCCGCCCCTTTCAGGGACCGGATCACCGGCGCGGGAATAGACCTCGGCGAGCTCGATGAATCCATGTCCGACATGTTCGTCGACGGGGCATACCTCCGCCACCTGCTCATGCTGGCCGACGAGATCGACAGTCCCCTCATCCGCTCCTGCGTTCAGGAAAGCGTCCTGGGGCATGCCGTTTCCTCCCTGTGGCGCGTGCAGAGACAGGGTCGCGACCTGAAACAGGTCATCGATCTTTTCCTGCCCGTGGGAGAGGAAAACCCCCTCATCATGGACCTGGCGGGCGCGCCGGACCCTGCCATGTGGCCGGAGCTGGTGGGAGGCGAGATCGGGGACGTGCTGGCCCGCGCACTGCAGATGCCCTACGACGACCAGATCTCCACATTCGAGCTGAAGGTAACTAATTTCGTCCTTCACCTCTCCGCCTTCGCGCGCCTCGAAACGTCGGGACCCGAACGGGTCTTCGCCTTCCTCATGGCGCTTGAGGCCGAGATCCAGAACCTCAAGCTCGTCGTCACGGGAAAGATCAACAGGATAAACGAGGATATCCTGGGTCCGCGGTTGAGGTATGTCTATGGCTAAGGCTTGCATTGTTGGCGAGAAGCACCTGATCCTGGGCTTCAAGGGCATCGGTTTCGAGATCGTGGCCGTATCGGACCCGAAAGACCTTGCCGAGGAGCTCTTCATGCTTTCGCGCAGGAGCGACATAGGGCTCATTCTCGTCACCGAGAGCATCGCGGCTGAGGCTCCGGAGGTGGTCGAGGAATTCCGGTCACGGAGCGACGTCATTCTCACGGTGGTCCCCATGTATGAAGACAGCCCGAGGACGGGGTACAACGAGATGAGAAAGGCCATCGAACGCTCCATGGGTATAGACCTTTTCAAGAAGGAAGATACTGAAACGAGTGAACAGGAATGAGGGATGACAGCATGGATGGAATAAGTGGAGAGGTGATAAAGGTCTCGGGACCGCTGGTCGTTGCCAGGGGCCTGTCGGGCGCGCGCATGTTCGAGATGGTCCGTGTGGGTGAGATCAAGCTCTTCGGCGAGATCATCGAGATCAAGGGTGAGGAGTACTCGATACAGACATACGAGGAAACGGAAGGAATAGGTCCCGGTCAACCCGTTGTGCGCACCGGCGAACCGCTCAGCGTCGAGCTGGGTCCCGGTCTTATCCGTTCCATCTATGACGGCATCCAGAGACCTCTCGATGTCCTGGCGCAGGATTTCGGAGAATACATCGTGAGGGGAACCCAACGCCCGGCCCTCGACAGGACAAAGAAATGGGATTTCGTACCGCTGGCCCGCGTCGGCGATGTCGTGAAAGGGGGCGACATCCTGGGAACCGTAGAGGAGAGCGCTCTTGTCAGCCACAAGATCATGGTCCCGCCGGGCAAGTCGGGGACCGTGGGGAAGATACGTCCCGTAACGGGGAACGTGGACACGGAGATCGCCGTCATACAGAGTCCCGAGGGCCCCTTCGGTGTGACGATGGTCCAGAGATGGCCTGTCCGCGACCCGCGCCCGACAAAGCGGAAGGTGCCTCCAACTCAGACCATGACGACGGGGCAGCGCATCATCGACATGTTCTTCCCCATAACGAAGGGCGGCACCGCCTGCGTCCCGGGACCCTTCGGGAGCGGCAAGACCGTCGTGCAGCACCAGCTCGCCAAGTGGGCCGACGCGCAGATCGTCGTGTATGTCGGCTGCGGCGAGCGCGGCAACGAGATGACCGACGTTCTCATGGAATTCCCCCACCTCAAGGACCCTCAGTCGGGAGAACCCCTGATGGAACGCACGGTCCTTATCGCCAACACGTCCAACATGCCTGTCGCGGCCCGAGAGGCAAGCGTTTTTACGGGGATCGCCATCGCCGAGTACTTCCGCGATATGGGATACTCCGTCGCTCTCATGGCCGATTCCACAAGCCGCTGGGCCGAGGCCATGCGGGAGATATCGGGCCGCCTCGAGGAAATGCCCGGGGAAGAAGGCTACCCCGCCTACCTCGGCTCCCGCATTGCCGGTTTCTATGAAAGGGCAGGCTCGGTCATGTGCATAGGCACCGATGACCGCCGCGGTGCGGTCTCCATCATCGGGGCCGTTTCCCCTCCCGGAGGCGACCTTTCGGAACCCGTCGTGCAGACAACGCTCCGCGTCGTCAAGGTCTACTGGGGCCTCGACGACAAGCTGGCCTTCGCCAGGCATTTCCCGGCCATCAACTGGCTGTCGTCCTATTCGCTCTACCAGGACATCGTCGACGCCGACGCGGACGACAAGATAGACAAGATGTGGTCCGTCAACAGGAAACGGGCCATGACCATCCTTCAGAAAGAAGCGGAACTGGACGAGCTCGTCAGGCTCGTCGGCATCGACGCCCTTTCCCTCGAGGACAGGCTCCTCATGCAGGCCGCCAGGATGATCCGGGAGGACTTCCTCCATCAGAACGCCTTCGACGACCGCGACACGTACACGTCCCTGAGGAAGCAGTTCCTGCTCCTCAATCTCATCCTGCGCTACTACGACGAGATACGGACGGGGCTTGCCGACGGAGCCACTCTGGAGGCCCTTCTTCGGCTCAACGTTCTCGAGGACATAACACGGGCAAGGCTTATTCCCGAGGAGGAGCTGGAACGGTTCAGTTCCATCGAAGGGGACATAGTGAACAGCATTCGTGCGCTGGTCTGGTAATGAGATTGCGAGGTAGATGAAACGATGGGAAACATCATTCGGGAGTACAGGACAGTGAAGGAGATCGCCGGGCCGCTCATGCTCGTCGATGACGTGGAAGGTGTGACCTACGGAGAGCTTGCCGACATAAAGCTGGAGGACGGCAGCATCCGCAGGGGCCGGGTCCTGGAGGTACACGGAAGCAAGGCGATGGTCCAGGTCTTCGAGGGAACCCGGGGGCTCTCTCCGCAGGACGTGAAGGTAAAGTTCCTCGCCAAAGGGATGGAGCTCGGTATGTCCATCGACATGCTCGGCCGCGTCTTCGACGGCTCCGGTCGGCCCATAGATGATGGTCCCGCCATCATCCCCGAAAAGTATCTCAACGTCAACGGCAACCAGATCAATCCTTACGCCCGGGACTACCCGAATGAGTTCATCCAGACGGGCATTTCGACAATCGACCTTCTCAATACCCTCGTGAGGGGCCAGAAACTGCCTCTCTTCTCCGGCTCGGGCCTGCCCCATTCCCGGATCGCCGCCCAGATCGCGAGACAGGCAACGGTCCTCAAGACGGGTGAGAAGTTTGCCGTCGTCTTCGCCGCCATGGGCATAACATTCGAGGAGGCGGAGTTCTTCATAGCCGATTTCAGGAAGACAGGCGCCATAGAGCGTTCCGTCCTCTTCATCAACCTTGCCGACGACCCGCCCATCGAAAGGCTCACCCTCCCCCGCATGGCACTGACGACGGCGGAGTTCCTCGCCTTTGAGAAGGACATGCACGTCCTCGTCATCCTGACGGACATAACCAACTATTGCGAGGCCCTCCGGGAGATCTCGGCGGCACGGAAGGAAGTCCCCGGACGCCGCGGCTACCCGGGTTACCTCTACACCGACCTTTCGACGATCTATGAACGCGCGGGACGCATCAAGGGGAAGAACGGGTCCATAACACAGATCCCCGTCCTCACCATGCCCGAGGACGACAAGACACACCCCATCCCCGACCTGACGGGCTACATCACCGAGGGGCAGATCATCATCCTCCGCCCTCTCCACACCCAGGGCATCTATCCGCCCGTCGACGTCCTTCCGTCCCTCTCGCGACTCAAAGACAAGGGCATCGGGGCCGGAAAGACGCGGGAGGACCACTCGGACGTCATGAACCAGCTCTACGCGGCCTATGCCCAGGGAAAGAACGCGAGGGAGCTCGCCGTCGTGCTCGGAGAATCGGCGCTGACGGAAGAGGATGTCCTTTTCGTGAAATTCTCCGATGCCTTCGAGGACCGCTTCGTCCGCCAGGGCGAATACGAGAACCGGACCATAGAGGAAAGCCTGCGCATCGGCTGGGAGCTTCTCGGCATGCTCCCGCCCAACCTCTTGAAGCGTGTTCGCGATGAGTTCATCGAACGCTACTACCCGAAGACCTCGTGATCCCGGAGGATTGCTGTGAGACTCGCCGTTAACCCGACACGAATGGAGCTTCTGAAACTCAGGCGCCGGCTCGTCGTCGCCCGCCGGGGGCACAAACTCCTCAAGGACAAGCTCGACGGCCTGATAAAGGAATTCATGACCATAGCCCGCGAGTACCGCAACCTGCGGCAGATCGTCGACGAGGAGCTCCCCTACGTCATGAAGCTCTTCGTTCTTGCCGAGATCACCTCGTCACGCTCCATCACGGAGAACGCGCTGGAATCGGTCATGCAGGACCTCGCGCTCACGGTCCGCCCCGCGCGGCTGATGAGCGTCAGGGTCCAGAAGCTGGAGATCGCTTACGGGGAGGCCACGGGTCGCTACTCCCTGGTGCATACGTCGGCCGAACTCGACATGGCCATCGCGAAACTCCGCGAGTTCCTTCCGAAGCTCCTTTCCATGGCCGAGACCGAGGACACGGTCCGCCGGCTGAGCAAGGAAGTGGAGAAGACACGTCGGCGCGTGAACGCCCTCGAGCATTCCTTCATTCCCCGCCTGACCGAGACCATCCGCTTCATCACGTCGAAGCTTGAAGAAATGGAGCGCTCCACGACGAGCTCCCTCATGAAGATAAAATCCCAGCGCCTGGCCCGCGAGGCGGCACAGGGGACGTGACAAAAAAACTCCCCGGCGTTTATCACCGGGGAGTCGGAACTTGCGTAACTCGATCCTACCTGAAATCGAAGTGGCCGAACCGTGGAAGCATCTGGTACTGTATGTCAAACTCGAGCGGCAGATCGCCCGCGATGCCTTTCGCCCTTTCCTTGATGCTCTGCGCGTCGTCCGTCTCGTGCACGAAACCCCTCACGATGAGCCCGTAGCGGGGCATCCCCCCCTCTTTGGGAGCGACGTCGAGATAGGAAACGGTAAAGGAGGGGTCCGTCAGGATCGCGGCCTTCACCTTCGCGGCAACGGCCCTGAGGTTGAGGATGTCCAGCGCTTCCTTCGTCCTTAACGCCTCCTTCGCGGCAAGCCCCTTCTTGATCTCATCGATGATCTCCTCCTGGGTCCGCTTCGACCTGTCGAAGACCACGTCGAATTCCTTCCGATCGTTCCATTCCTTGCCGTAGATGACGTACATGGAACGTGCCATGTCGGCATCGACCTTCTCGATGATCCAGCGGGCCGTGGCCTCATTGATCACCTGGTCGCCCTGGACCCTGTTTACGCGGTCCTCCATGGAACTCTCTATCCTTATCCTGAGGGCGTGAGGGATCCCTTTCAGGAGGAACGTGGCTCCCGTGCCGGCGATGATCACCTTGTCCCGCTGCGCGTAGCTGTAAATAAGGTTCTGGATGATGGCGACGAAGGCCTTGAAGGACCAGTCGTTGCGCTCCCAGACATTTGGATAGTGTTCATCGAAGTCCTTCGCGTACGTCCCCCAGCGCGGGCCCTCCGACGAGATGTCCTTGAACATTGTGGACCTGTCGATGTACTCGTAGCCCAGGTCCCGGGCGATCTTCAGGGCTATTGCCCTGGCTCCGCCGCCGAACTGCCGTGAAATTGTCAATATTGCCATGATACACCTCCCTATTTCGCGAACGGGAAGACCCAGATAAGCATGGCCGGGATATAGCAGGCAATGAGCGATACTATCACGAAGGGAACGGTCATGCTGAGAAACTCCTTGAGCTTCACCTTCACCTGGTCCTCTTTCTCGCCAAGGTTCTTCGCGACGAAGAGCGCGGGCGCTCCGGCGATGGTGAGGTTGCTGCCGAGAGTACCGGCCCACAGAAGCATCCAGTAAAGGGGCCAGGGGTTCATGCCCGTCTCCTTCGCGAGGTCACGGATGACGTAGAGCATGGTAAGAATATAGGCGTCATGCTCGACAATACCCACGATAGGAGCAGTGACCCAGAAAAGGAGACTGCTTCCCACCACAAGGCTCTCTTTGATGAGCGGGGTTATCATGTTGGACACCAGCTTGATGACGCCCGAATGCTCGAGACCGCCGACAAGGGCAAAGAGAGCCACGTAGAAGAACACGGCGCGCCAGTCAAGTTCAGACAGGACGTGCTCCAGGCTCGGTATCTCCAGGGTGAACCGGTCTTTGAACATCTCGAAAACGAGGATGAGACAGATGGCCCCCCACATGGCTATGAAACCGAGATGATAGCCGAAGATGGGTCTTAGCGCCATGGCCAGGATCGTGAGGGCGAACACGACGCACACGGTGATCGCAAAGGGTTTGTCCTTGATATGGTCAAGAGGACGTTCATTCATGGATGCCACGTCCATGGTTATGCCTCTGTATTTCTTCTTGAACATCATGTAGAAGACCCAGCAAGTAACCGCATACGAAATGAGAAGGATAAATAACGAGGACGGCCTTCCCAGCTGCCAGATGAAACCCGCGAACTCGATGCCGGAGACGCTGTGGAGCATCTGGGGAGGCAGGTCACCAAGAAGCATTGCAGTACCCATGAAGTTCGCACAGAGGGCAAGGAAAAGCACCGGCGCAAAGGCGGGGAAACCGAACCTCCGGCAGGCGTGAAAGATGACGGGTGCGAACATGAGGACGACGACCACGTTGTCGATCAGCATGGAGACGAATCCGGCCAGCGCACCGATCATGGTCACAAAGAGGGCCACATTCCCCCTCGACAACCTGAGGATAGCCGCCGAGAGGAAATCGGGCACCCCCGACTTCCCGAAGTACCCGGAGATGATCCAGATGGACAGGAGAATGATGATAACGTTCCAGTCAACGATCTTGAAGGCATCGATGTCCGACATGATCCCGAAGAAGACCATGAAGAGGATGCCCAGCAACGCGGCCAGAACGCTGTCGATCCAGCCTGTTATGACGAGGATGATGCTCGCCAGAAAGATCACGAGTGATGCAGTCTGCACAAAATCCATAGGCCTTGAACCCCCTTTTTCCGTGCGTCACCAAGCAGACCGAGAGCATTCGCTCTCCCCAGTCACCCCGACAAGCTAAAGATCTGCACTTGCTTTGATTGTGATTGACACTGAGCTACTATATAACAAGTCACTTCTTTGAAGCAAGCACTATCGAACGAAAAGACCGAATTGCGGTGCCACTCCAGGCACCCCCTTTTCTCTGCCCCCAACAACGTCCAAAAAAAGGGCCGGACAGTCATAGCCTGTCCGGCTCCCGTTCAATTCCGTTCCCTGTTCTAATGCCTAGATGAGGCCCATTCCATTGAGGACGGAGAGCATGACGGCGGCCGCCATCACCGACCCGACCTGCCCGCCGGCATTGGCTCCCATGGCGTGCATGAGAAGATAATTTCTCTTGTTATACTTCAATCCTTCCTTCTGGGCGACGCGGGCCGCCATGGGAAAGGCCGATATACCCGAAGCGCCGATGAGCGGATTGACCTTGCCTCCGGTAACAACGTAGAGGATTTTCCCAAAAAGGATGCCGAAAACCGTATCAAGGCATATGGCGAGAAGCCCGAGGATAAGGATGATGAGGGTCTTGGGCTGCACAAAGACCGGCCCGCTCATGGTGGCGCCGATGGATATGCCGAGGAGGAGTGTCACGATATTGGCTATCTCGTTCTCCGCCGCGCTCGTCAACCTGCTGACGACTCCCGACTCCTTCATGAGATTGCCGAGCATGATCGTCGCCAGAAGGGGGAGACCCTTGGGGGCGATAAGACCGCCAACGATGGTGATGACGATGGGAAAGAGCATCTTCGTCGTCTTGGAGACGCTTTTTGCGTGGCTCTTCATGACCGTGGTGCGTTCCTTCTGCGTCGTCAGCATCCTCATGATGGGGGGCTGAAGGACCGGCACGAGGGCCATGTATGAATAGGCCGCGACTGTCACGGGCCCCAGCAGGTGTTGAGCGTACTGCGAGGCCACATATATGACGGTGGGACCGTCACAGGCGCCGATGATGCCGATGGTCACGGCATCCTTATAGGGAAAGCCGAGAGCGAGAGCGAGAAGGAGAGTGATGAATATTCCGAACTGGCCTGCCGCTCCCAGGAGGAAAGTATAGGGGTTTTCCAGAACGGGCCCGAAGTCCGTCATGGCTCCTATGCCGATGAATATGAAGAGGGGAAAGAGTTCCGTGATGACACCCGCGTCGTAGATGATGCGCAGGAATCCCTCTTTGTCCATGAGTCCCGCCAGGGGAATATTGATGAGGATACAGCCGAATCCGATGGGAACCAGGAGCAGAGGCTCACAGTCCTTCTTGATGCCGAGGTACAGCAACAGCCCGCCGATGATCATCATCACGGGATGCGACCAGTGCAGGTTCGCGAAACCAGCCGTAAGTCCATTCAAACCGCTCATTACCGAATCAGCAAACATGCCCCAATCCTCCCTTTATTTGTCTTCTTCTTTCCTGTACGGAAAGACCTTCTTGAGAGCAGACATAATGAGACTGAAAACAATGAGGGTACATATGGTACCGCCCATTCCGACAACAACCATCGTGAAGCCAAAGGTCCATTTGTCCATAGTAACCCGTCCTCCCGGTTTGGTGATTTTTATATGAATATTAAAGGTGCCGAAATTGCTGTAAAACACTATCTCAACCACTTACCCATAGTCAAGTGAAATTGTTAACGAGGAAGCACCTTGTCACGCGAAGGAGGCGGTCCTGCTGTCTGCCGGTGACGGGGCCTCAAGGGGCGCTTCCGACCCGTGAAAAGGGGTAATGAGGCAGCGGAAGACCTGCGGGAAAAGCTCCTACGGCTCCCGGGTCTGTTTCGCCTTCGACTTCGCCTTGTCGATCATCACGATCCCGATGTAGAGGAGGATGAACGTGGGAACCAGGAAGAACCTGAAGGGTATCTTCTCGATCCGCATCCTGTCGGGAGAAAAGGGGCTCTTCCCCGGGGTGTCGTCCGATGGTTTGCCGGCGGTGTCGGGCGGTGCGGGAACGGCACCTTTCGATATCCTGATACCGGCGTTGTAGAAATTGTCCATGAACCCCTTATCCATATCGAAACCGGAGACAAAGGGCAGGGCGAAGAGGGGAATGCAGATCCCTATCGCTATGAGGAGAATGCCTTGTTTTCTGCCGTCCTTCATGTTTGCTTCACTATATCACATGTGGCGCGGGAGAAGGACACTTTTTTGCCTCCGCTGATGATTGACATCCGCTCCCGGCGGGGATATGATAAGCGAGGTTCAGTCACTCCAATTCAAGGAACAAGAAATGAAACGAAAAAAGACACGGCAGATACAGGTTGGCGGGGTCCCGATAGGGGGAGGAAGTCCCATTGTTGTGCAATCAATGCTCAAGACGAACCCCGAGAACTTCATGGAGACCCTCGAACAGACACGGGAACTGAAGAGGGCCGGGTGCGAGCTGGTCAGGATCGCCCTGCCCCAGGAAGAGACCTGCAAGATAATTCCCTTTCTCAGGAAGGAGGTGGACGTGCCCATCATCGGCGACATCCACTTCAATCACAAGATCGCTCTGAAGGCCATGGAACTCGGCATCGACTGCATCAGGATCAATCCCGGCACCATCAATAACCTGCGCAAAATGCGGGAGATCGCTGCCGCGGCCCTGGAAACGAAGACACCTGTCAGGCTCGGGATGAACATCGGTTCCATGGAGAAAAGGGTCCTTAAGAAGTACACGAGGCCGAGCGCCGACGCCATGGTGGAAAGCGCCCTCTACCACGTGGCCCTCTTCGAGGACGTGGGATGGACGGAGCTCAAGGTGTCGCTCAAGGCCTCGGATATCAGGGAGACCATCGACGCCTACAGGAAATTCTCAAGGAGATCCGATTATCCCCTCCACGTGGGGATAACGGAGGCAGGCCCCGTCTTCTCCGGCGCCATCAAATCGGCGATCGGCATCGGCATACTGCTCCACGAAGGTATCGGGGACACCATCAGGGTCTCGCTGACCGGCAACCCCGTGTACGAGGTGATAGCGGCCTATCACATCCTGCGCGACCTGGGCCTGAGAAAACGGGGCATCAACATCATCTCCTGCCCCACCTGCGGCAGGACGAAAGTGGACCTCGCGGCGATAGTCGAGGAGTTCGAAAAGGAGATCAACGACTTCGATTCGTACCTGGACGTGGCCATCATGGGCTGTGAGGTCAACGGCCCCGGCGAGGCGCGCGAGGCGGACATAGGCCTCGCCTTCGGCGCGAACAGCGCCATGCTCTTCAAGAAAGGTACCGTCATCAAGTCCGGCATCCCCCGGGAGATGGCAAAGAACATCCTCAAGGAAGAGATCTTCAACATGGTGAACCGGTAAGAAACGGTTGCAGCCGCTTGAACCGCTTGAACTGCTTGAACGTTGAAAGACTCGATGCCATCACTATCCATTCGTCTCGCTGAGATTTGCAGTTGTTCTTGACGTTCAAGCGGCTCAAACGGCTTAAGCGGTTCAAGCCGTTTTTCTGGTTTGTCTCCACACATGCACGATCCTTTGGATGACCGTCACGTGGGTGAGGACTGCGAGGATGATGATGATCCAGTTGAGGAGGAAAGGGACGAAGAGGCCTATGATGAGAAGGACGAGTCTCTCGGGCCTCTCGAGGAGACCTGTTTTGCCGGAAAGACCCGCGGCCTCCGCCCGCGCGCGGGCATAGGGTATGAGCGCGGCGCCGATCACCGCGACGAAGGCGGCCATGGCGTATCCCGTGCTCCCCTGGCGGACGTAAACGAAGAGAATGGCCCCCATGACGGCCATGTCGGTGTACCTGTCGAGGACGGAGTCGAAAAAGCCGCCGAAGCGCGTCACCCTGCCGGTACCGCGGGCCATGGCGCCATCGAGGATATCGAAGAAACCGGCCACGACGAGGGAGGCGGCACCTGCCGCGGGAGATCCCATGAGGATGAGCGCTGCCGCCAGGAAACCGAAGAGGGTACCCGCTGAGCTTATCACGTTGGGCGATATCGTCCTCTGTCCGAGGATGGCCCGGTACAGGGAAAGGATGACGGGATCGAGGCGGTGGCCGATCTTAGAGCTTATCACGCAAGGCCCCCCTACCGGACCCTTTCACCCCTGATAAACTCCTCCACCATCACCCGCGCCGTCTCGTCGGGGTACTGCCGGATGGGGTGCTTCATGGTGTAGGCAGAGATGGACTCCAGCACTCCGCCGATACCCCTGTCCCGCGCCACCTTGCAGCACCGGACCGCGTCGATGATGCATCCCCCGCTGTTCGGGGAATCCTCGACGGAAAGCCTCAGTTCGCAGTTGATGGGTATGTCGCCGAATATCCTTCCTTCGAGCCTCATGAAGCAGACCTTGTTGTCCTTCTGCCAGGGGACGTAGTCCGAAGGGCCGATATGGATGTTCTCCGCCGGGATGGGGACATCGAGGGTCGACTGCACGGCCTCCGTCTTCGATATCTTCTTCGACGTCAACCGCTCCCTGTTGAGCATGTTGAGAAAATCGGTGTTGCCGCCGGTGTTGAGCTGATAGGTGTTGTCGAGCTTCACCCCGCGGTCGTTGAAGAGCTTGGCCAGGGTCCTGTGGATGATCGTCGCCCCGATCTGGGACTTGACGTCGTCCCCGACGAGCGGTATTCCCTTCTCTTCGAAACGTCTTGCCCATTCGTCGTCTGACGCAATGAAAACGGGGATGCAGTTGATAAGGCTGACGCCGCTTTCGAGGCAGCACTCGGCGTAGTGGCGCACCGCCTGTTCCGAACCGACAGGCAGGTAGTTAAGGAGAATGTCGACGTTCCGTTCCTTCAGGACCTTTGCGACATCGACGGGCTCCTCGTCTGCGACAACGAAGGAGCGCTCCGGCGGGTACTGCTTCATGTGAGGCGCCACGCCGTCGAGGACGTGACCCATGAGGACGGTGACACCCGTGGGCGGGATATCGGCCTCTATGGTCTTCGTGCAGTTGGGGGGTGCGAAGATGGCCTTCTCGAGAGGGGTCCCCACCTTCCGCCGGTCGATGTCGAAGGCCGCCACGATCCGGATGTCTCCCGGTCCGTAACCGCAGATATCGCTGTGCATGAGCCCGATGGCATCCTCGCTCTTTCGGGAATAGTAAATGATACCCTGTACCAACGAGCTCGCGCAGTTCCCCACGCCGGCTATGGCGACACGAATCTCTGGCATTGCATCTCCTTCTATTATCATTCTTTTAGAATATTTGCCCTAAAAAGTCAAAACAAGGACATCACTTTCTGTAGCGTTCAATGCCTTCCAGGTACAGGTCGTTGCCATGAATATCGTTGATGACGAAAAGCGGCATGTCCTTCACCTCAAGCCTGACGACCGCCTCGGGCCCCAGGTCCTCATAAGCGATCACCTCCGCGGCGACAACGGTGCGCGCGATGAGCGCACCGGCCCCGCCTGTCGCTCCGAGATAGACCGCCCTGTGCTCCTTGAGCGCGTCCCTCACCTTCTCGGAACGCTTACCCTTCCCTATCATGCCTTTCAGACCCAGGGAGATGAGTCTCGGCGCATAGACATCCATGCGGGAACTCGTTGTGGGCCCGCAGGACCCCATAATCTTTCCCGGCGGTGCCGGCGCCGGGCCGCAATAGTAGATGACCTGCCCCCTGATGTCGAAAGGCAGCTCACCTCCCGCATCGAGGGTCTCGATGAACCTCTTGTGCGCGGCGTCCCGGGCCGTATAGATGAAACCGGACAAAAGAACCTTCTCCCCCGCCCTCAAGGACCCTGTTACGTCATCAGCAAGAGGTGTCCTTATCCTCTTGAGGTCCGTTGTCATAGGATGGCCTCCCTGATGCGGTGCGCGTGGCACTGGATGTTCACCGCCACGGGCAGCGACGCGAGATGGCAGGGCGCCATTTTTATGTGAACGTCGAGGGCCGTCACCGTGCCCCCGTACCCCTGAGGGCCTATACCGGTCGCGTTGATCTCCTCGAGCAGTTCCGTCTCCATGGCTGCCAGCTCCCCGTCATCATTGCGTTTACCCACGGGAACCATGAGGGCCTCCTTGGACAGCAGCGCCGAGGTCTCGAAATTGCCCCCGATGCCCACACCGACGATGATGGGCGGACAGGGATTGGGTCCTCCCTTGCGTACCATCTCGAGGACGAAGGCCCTGACCCCATCCTTCCCCTCAGCGGGCATGAGCATCCGCACCTCCCCATAGTTCTCGCTCCCGCCGCCCTTCGGCAGAACGGTGATCCGCATACCGTCCCCTGGCACGATCTTCGTGTGGATGATGGGAGGTGTGTTGTCCCCGGTATTCTTCCGCGTGAAAGGATGGCAGCAGGACTTTCTGAGGTGACCGTGGCGGTATGCCCGGCGGACCCCCTCCGTCACGGCCTCCGTGAGGTCTCCTCCCACGACGTGCGCGTCCTGGCCGATCTCGAGAAAGGTCACCGCGAGACCCGTGTCCTGGCATATGGGCATCCGCTCTTCCCTGGCCGTATCGGCGTTCTTCAAGAGTTCCCTCAATACTTCCTTGCCGACAGGCGAACGCTCCTTCTCTATAGCGTCCCGGATGGCGCCGTACATCATATCGGGAAGATCGATGTTGGCGTCGATGAACAGGCGTTCTACAACGGAAACGATATCGTCCACATGGATCTCGCGCATGAGGGGCCCCTTAACCGGCGTAGGGCGCTATGATGCCCTTCTCCATAAGAAGACCCACCTCGTCCTGGGCCCTGCGGATCTTCGTCACCGCCATGTCGTAGAGTTCCTTTTCGTCGATGGTGAGGCGCGCGACGCCCTGCTTCATTGCCATCTTCGCGACCGCCACGGCCTCCCGGGGGAAAACTTCCCATTCATTCATCGTCGGAAGGAGGTGGTCTTCGGTAAGCCCCCTGTCCTCGGCGCACCGGGCAAGTTCGTACGCCGCGGCTATGCACATCTCGTCGGTGATGGTCCGGGCCCTGACATCGAGGGTACCCCGGAATATCGCCGGGAATCCCACGGAGTTGTTTACCTGATTGGGGAAATCGCTCCTGCCCGTGGCAACTATGCGCGCCCCCGCCTCTTTCGCGTCCCAGGGCCACATCTCGGGTATGGGGTTGGCACAGACGAAAACGATCGCGTTGTCGGCCATCGAGGCCACCCAATCCTTCTGTATGACGTCCGGTCCCGACTTCGACAGGGCGATGAGGACATCCTGCCCCTTCAGCGCCGCCGCGGTGTCGCCTTCACGGTTCTCCCCGTTCGTTGTCGCGGCGAGTTCCAGCTTCTCCCTGTAGTTGGGCTTGATATCGTCTCTCTTGCGGTTGAGTATTCCCTTGCTGTCCACGACGATGATCTTCTTCGGATCGGCCCCCGCCTTGATGAGCATGCGCACGATGCAGACGTTCGCGGCGCCTATGCCGATCATGGTGATCTTCGCGTCCTCGATCTTCTTTCCCACTATCTTGAGGGCGTTCACGAGACCGGCGAGCGTGACCGCCGCGGTGCCCTGCTGGTCATCATGCCAGACGGGGATCGGCGACTCCGCCCTCAGCTTTTCCAGGACGTAGAAGCATTTCGGGTTCTCGATGTCCTCGAGGTTGATGCCCCCGAAAACAGGCGCGATGAGTTTCACCGTCCGAACGATCTCATCGGGGTCCTTCGTATCGAGACAAATGGGGAAGGCGTCGACTCCGCCCAGGTACTTGAAAAGGAGCGCCTTGCCCTCCATGACGGGCAATCCCGCCATGGGACCGATATCACCAAGACCGAGCACCCGCGTCCCGTCGGTCACGATACCCACCATGTTCCCCTTGTTCGTATACTCGAACACCTTCTCGGGGTCCCTGTTTATCTCCTTGCATGGCTCCGCCACTCCCGGCGTATACCATATGGCGAAATCGTCGATGTCCCTGATGACGCACTTGGGAACCATCTCTATCTTCCCCTTGTAGAAAGGATGCATCTTCATCGCATCCACAGCCGGTTTCCTGGCCTTCTCCAGAAGTTCTTCCCTGGTGACCTTACCGTCGCTCACGACACGCCTCCCCATCTTCTCATTTCGCAACTGTGTCGACATTGTAGTATAGATTCGCCGAAAAATGGAATGGAAAAATGGAGAAAGACGGGGTTATGGGTCAGGGGTCAGGGGTTCTGCGTTGGGCTAACGAGCATTCATCCTCCGGTTCTTCCCATTACCCATCACCTATCACCCATCACCCGGACCGCAGGTCCATTCCATCATTGACAAACCCCCAAGAAATCGTTTAGTTTATTAGAGAAGTCGGGCCCATAGCTCAGCTGGAAGAGCCACCGGCTCATAACCGGTAGGTCCTTGGTTCGAACCCAAGTGGGCCCACATATGAAGACATGGTGAAGAAATTTCTCATAGAACGGAATAGCAAACTCACGTAAGAAGGGGTGTACCATCGGGTACACCCCTTCTCATTTATGGAGGCAACAGGGTGGAGCGGGAATTAGAGACTCTCTTTGAGGCACAGAAGATCGAAACGATGATCATGGAAGGGGAGCAGAAGCTTCTTCAGGCTCCGAAGAAACTCAGACAGATGGAAGACCAGCTCACCGAGGTCCGGGACAAGATCGAAAAGGAGAAAGAGATCGTCGAGGAACTCGAAAAAGAGAGGCGCAAGAAAGAGAAGGAGCTGGAAGGCGAAAAAGAGAAGATAAAGAAACTGGAAGTCAAGCTCTACGACGTGAAGACGAACAAGGAATACCAGGCCCTTCTGAAAGAGATCGAATCCGCGAAGGAGGCCAACGACCGGACCGAGGAGGACGTCCTCGTCCTCATGGACAAGGTAGAAGACCTCAAGAAAGACTACGAGACCTCCCAGGTGGAACTCAAAAGGCTGGAGAAGGAATCGGAGATAGAGAAGACGGAGATACAGAAAGAAACCCGGTCAATGGATGCGGTCATAGCGAAGCTCACGACGGAAAGGGACAATCTTCTCTCCATCGTGAGCGAGAACCTCAGGACCACGTACAATATCCTTCGGGAAAAACGGGGCGGCATCGCCGTCACAAACGTGCGAAACGGTGTGTGCCTCGGCTGCAATATGAACATCCCCCCTCAGCTCTTTATCGAGGTCACGAAGAACAAGCAGCTCATCCAATGCCCGAGCTGCAACCGCATCCTTTTCTTCAGAGAAGACGACTGATGCGCTGGCATGTCCACGTAGACGGGGCTTCCTCCGGAAACCCCGGGAAGTCAGGCGCCGGGATCGTCGTCAGGGACGACAGGGGAGAGATCGTGCTCACGCAGGGTATATATCTCGGCGAAATGACGAACAACATGGCCGAGTACGAAGCGCTTCTCCGTGCGCTGACCATCGCGGTCGAGCATTCCGTCAAGGATGTAACGGTATACACCGATTCACAGCTCGTGGCGAACCAGGTCACGGGGGTCTACAAGATCAAGAATAAGACCCTCTTCGGATACGTGCGGCGGGTCAAAGAAATCGTGAGCAATTTCGAACATTTTACGATACAATATATACCGCGGGAACAGAACCGGGAAGCAGACAAGCTCGCGAAGGATGCCATAATAAAAGGGTAGACGGGTGGTCGCTCCGCGTGAAGCGGGGAGGAAAGTCCGGGCATCGAAGGGCAGGATGGTTCCTAACGGGAACCGGGGGCAACCCCAGGGAAAGTGCAACAGAAAATACACCGCCTCCGAAAGGGGGTAAGGGTGAAATGGCGGGGTAAGAGCCCACCAGTCCCGCGGCGACGCGGGAGCTTTGTAAACCCCATCCGATGCAAGGCCAAAGAGGGTGCCGCCCAAAAGGCGGCGTGGATGGCCCGTCCAGTACCCGGGTAGGCCGCTTGAGGTCCGGGGTGACCCGGATCCTTAGAGAAATGACCGCCGTTTCCGCCTGCGAGCGGAAAAACAGAACCCGGCTTACAGTCTACCCTTATTCTTATAAAGACCTGTCGCACGTCGCAGGTCCCATGTCGCAGGTTTGAAACGACGGATTGGAGCATAGACCGCCTTTTTGTTGTGACCTGTGACCTGTGACCTGTGACCTGTGACGAAATACCAAAGCGACCGATGGATAATGCCAGGACCGCGAAAATAGCTCTTGTTCTGATTCTCGCAGTCAGTGCGCTTTTCTTTACCAATCTCGGGGGACGGGATTTCTGGGCCCCTGATGAAGGGGATTTTGCCCAGATCGTGAAGGAGCTGGACAAGGACCTTGTCGTGCCCCATCTCAACGGTGAGGCCTACGGTGAGAAGCCGCCGCTTTTCTACTATGCGGTCTTCGCGTGCGCGAAGATATTCCGGTGGCTCCCGGAAGAGACCTCGATGCGCCTTGCTTCGAGCTTCGCCGCTATCGCCGTCATCGTCGTCTTCTTCCTCACACTGAAGGCGCGCTTCGGTCTGACACGAACCCTCTACGCCACGGCAATACTGGGGCTTACACCCCTGTTCTACTGGCAGGCCCGCTACCTGCAGGTGGACATGGTGTTCTCGGCGGCCCTGGTCGTGGCGCTCCTCCTGTTCTTCCAATACATGGAAACGGGGAGAAAGGTCTGGTATTATCTCTTCTTCGTCTGCCTCGCCCTCGCTTTCATGACAAAGGGACCTCTCAGCGTGGCGCTCGCAGCACCCGTGGTCGTCCTCTACTGCGCCACCGAAAGAAGGTGGAGGGCGCTCCTTAACCGGCATACCTGTCCCGGCATCCTCCTCTTCATCGCCATCGTCCTTCCCTGGTACCTCGCCGTGTATGCCCGGGAAGGCTTCCCGTACCTCTACGAGAACATCCTGCGCCAGAACTTTCTGCGGTTCTTCGACGCCTGGAGTCACAGGAGGCCCTTTTATTACTACTTCACAACACTCCCCCTGGATTTTTTCCCCTTCAGTCTCTTCCTGCCGCTCGGCCTCTACGCGGCCGCGAAAGGTTGGGGAACAGACCGGGGAACGCGTTTCTTCACACTGTGGTTCATCTGGTTCTTCTTTTTCCTTTCCCTTTCGTCGGGCAAGATCAGCAAGTACATGCTTCCGGCGCTGCCCGCCCTCGCGGTCATCGTCTCGGGGACGATCACCGACGGAAGAAGCATCTACAACAGGATAGTCTTTGCCGTGACAGCGGGAGTCTTTGCCGCCCTGGGCATAGGTCTCATCGTGTACAGAACTTCTCTCTACGGCGAATTCCTTCCTGAAAGGATCATCCTCGGTTCACTCGCCCTGTGCGCCGCTGTTCTCATTTTTCTCTCGATGCGGCACCGTCGCGCGGGGGCCGCTTTCGCCGCGATAGCCGTCTTCATGGCCCTCGCGTACATGACGGGAAACGTCTCCATATTCGAGAAATGGAACCGCTACAAGTCGCCGAAACCCATGGCCCGGAAGATCCGTGCCCTCGCGGGCGACACCGTGCCCTGGGTCTACTATGGCAGTATGCGCGGGGTTTATGTATACTACGTCGGACGATTCGCCGTCCACGTGGAGGAACATGATGTCGCCGGGCTCAAGGAGTTCGCGTCACGGCATAAGGAATTCTACATCCTCACGCGCAGCCGGGATGCTGAGGAGGTGACGGGCGCTCTGCCCGGCGCCGTTGTGGAAACGGAAGACCGCATCGGAGATACGGCGATGGTCCTTTTTACAATGAGAAAGGGAAACGGCGGATAGCGATCATGAGACCGGGAAATACCTTTGCCAGGTACACGATCATCCTTCTTGTCCTGTCATACGTCTTCATCTTCTACGGCCTCGGCGACTATTCCCTGAAGGAGCCCGACGAGGGAAGGTATGCCGAGATACCCCGGGAGATGGTGGAAAGCGGGGACCTCACCGTCCCGCGTCTTAACGACGTGCGGTACTTTGAGAAGCCGCCATTTCTCTATTGGGCCGTGGCGGTTTCGTACAAGCTCTTCGGTGTAAGCGAATGGTCCTTCAGGCTTCCCAACGCCGTTGCCGCTTTCCTCAGCGTTATGTGCCTGTTTTTCTTCTGCCGGAGGTGGACCGACGACGGGGCCGCGTTCCTTGCATCTCTCGTCCTCCTGTCGTCCTTCGGGTTCTTCGGAATGGCGCGGATAGTCACGACGGACATGGTCCTCGCTTTCTGGCTTTTCCTGGCGCTCCTGTGCTTCTACGAACACTACCGCAAGAGAGGGGGCATCCTTGTCTACGGGTTCTACGGGGCCATGGCACTCGCAACGCTGACGAAAGGCCCCGTGGCCCCGGTCCTCCTGTGCGGGACCATTCTCGTCTTCCTTCTCATGGAAAGGAATCTCGCTTTCGTAAAGCACATGAAACCTCTTACGGGCTTCCTCCTGTATTTCGCCATAGCGGCGCCGTGGTTTGTCATCATATCGGTGAGAGAGAAGGAATTCGTCGATTTCTTCTTCGTGGACCAGCATTTCCTTCGCTTCATCACCACCAAGCACGACAGGGGCGGGCCCCTGTACTATTTTGTACCCGTCCTCCTGGGAGGAATGCTGCCCTGGTCGCTCTTCATCCCCCGGGCCGTGGCCGCGACCTGGAAACGCACCGACTGCCGTTTCTTCATCCTGTGGTCGGCCATCGTCTTCATCTTCTTCAGCGTGTCCGGCTCCAAGCTTCCGCCATACATCCTCCCCGCCTTCCCCGCCCTTTCCATCCCTCTGGGCATCCTCTTCCACGAGGGCCGGGGGTCCCGCTTTCGGCGGCACTGGGAGATCGCTGTCTACGGGCTCGGCATGGCGATACTCGTCTTCTCCTGTCTGCTGTATTTCAGCAACGATTTCATGACCTATATTGCCGACATCTCGATGGACGCGACGTCCATCACGCTTGACCTCAGGTACTTTTCTCTCTGGATATCTCTCACCTCGGCCGTCTGTCTCGTCCTCTTCTTCTTTCGGAGTTTTCGCGATCCGAAGAGGCTTTTCATTATCCTCTTTCTCTTCTCTCTCTCCACCATCGTTGCCATAATGGGCCATTCCGGGGTGGTGGACAGGATCAACACGGCCAAGAAGCTGGCATTGGCCGCGGCGGAACTGAAGACGCAGCCGGACATTGTCGTGAACTACTCCGCGCTCGACCTGACGATCCCATTCTACCTCAAACGCCCCGTCGTGATCGCGTCGTACAAGGGAGAGCTCGCCATGGGCGCGAAGTATGACGACGCCCGGAAGATATTCATGGAGGAAGAGGAATTCTTCCGCCTTCTCGGCTCTGACAGGAAGGTCCTCTTCATCACGAAATCCAAGAGGATAGAGAACCTGGAGAAGAAGTTCCCCGGACGGATAAGGACCCATCTGTGCCAGAACGACAGATGTCTCCTGTCGAACTACTGACCTCTGAGGATGTGACACGATGACAACGGGCAACATGACGGCACGAGACCGGGCCCGCAGGCACCTCCGGTACCTGTCCATGGTCTTTGTGTTTCTGGCCGTCCTGCACTCCCTTCCCGTCCCGGCTCCGGCCGAAACGGTCGGGACACTCAGTGACGATCTCACGGCCATCCTTGACGACCCCGCGCTTGGAGCAGCCCACATGGGGGTCGTCGTCGACTCCCTCACAACGGGGAGGAGGATCTTAGGATACAACGCCGGCAAGCGGTTCGTTCCCGCATCCAACATGAAGCTTTTCACCACGGCCGCGGCCCTGTTGGCGCTCTCCCCGGATTTCCGGTGGGAGACGCGGCTTATCACGGACGGCACGGTGACCTCCGGCGTCCTGAACGGAGACATCATCGTCGAGGGATCGGGCGATCCCACCATATCGGGATACTTCCACGAGGGAGACGTGCTCCACGTGTTCCGCCGGTGGGCGGCAAAGCTGAAGGAGCAGGGTGTGAGGGAGATCGGCGGCGACCTTGTGATCGATAACTCCCCGTTCCCGGACAAGCCTTACGGCAAAGGCTGGGACGTCGACCCGGTAAACTGCTTCAGCGCCCCAAGGGATGCCTTCACTTTCAACAACAACTGCATTCAGCTCGACATAACTCCATCGGGCAGGACAGGCGAGGCGGCACGCATCGTCATGGAGCCCGCCACGGACTACGTGAGTCTCGCGAGCGGCCTCACGGTCCGAAAGAATGCCGGCCCGGATGTCGTCAACCTCGAGTACACGACGCCGAGGACCCTGTCGATAACCGGCTCCATCGGGTCCGGAACAGGGATGATGACCCGCTACGTGGCCGTGAACCATCCCGCCTATTTCGGGGGTTTTGTCCTGAGGGAAACCCTTGAGGCCGCCGGTATCGTCGTGAGGGGAGATATCCTGTGTGCCCGTAACTGCCCGAAGACGGTCGATGTGCGGACGAGAAGAGAGAAAGGGGAATGGACCACCGTTGCCATCTACCGTTCTCCCCGGCTTGCCGAGATCATAAAGGTGGTCAACAAGCTCAGCAACAATCTCTACGCCGAGCTGCTGCTCATCGCGACAGGCAGGGCCGCGGGGGCGGCCGGGACCGAAAGATCCGCCGCGGCCGCCCTTGCCGCGCTTCGCCGCGCCGGGGTGGATACCTCCGGCGTCGTCATGACCGATGGCTCGGGGCTATCCCGTCATGACCTCGTCACACCCGACAGCGTCGCCCGATTGTTGAGGGTCATGGCCGAGGGACCCCACGCCCGCTCCTTTGTCGACTCCCTTCCCGTCATGAGCGTCGACGGCACTCTCGGCGCGAGGCTCAAGGGCTCCCGCGCGGCGGAAAGAGTGCGGGCGAAAACAGGGACGATGACGCACGTACGGGGCCTCTCGGGCTACGTGACGACCCTGAGAGGGGAGAGGCTCGTCTTCTCCATCTTTTCCAACAATCATGTCGCGACATCGGCGGTCGACGCCGCCATGGACAGGATAATTCTCAGGCTCCTCGGCGAGTCGCCATCGAAACCATAGAGAGCCCTACCTGATTATCCTTCTTTTCATCAACCTGAACGGGAAGGGCGCAAGGAGGATAACGACGACGATTATCCACACCGCGCCTTCCAGCGCGTTGCCGGGGGACCCCGCCGCAAAGGCCCTGCAGACGTTGGTGAGGTGATACAGGGGCGTGAACCAGGCCACCTTGCCGACAAAGGCGGGGAGGTTGTCGAGAGGAAAGAATATCCCCGACAGGAGGAACATGGGCGACAGAAAGAGCGTGTAAAAATAGTTCAGGGAATCCACTCCGGGGACCAGCGCCACGCACACGAGCGATATCTGCGCGAAGATGAGCCCGCTCAGGAAGAGAACGGGAATGACAAGCACGACGAGGGGAGAATCGACGAGACGGAACGCGCTTATCGTTCCGACGATGATGATGCCGTAGAGCATGCTCTTCGTCGCGCCCCATATGAGCTCGCCCGCGATGAGGTCATCTATGTTCACCGGCGTCGCCAGGATGGCGTCGAAGGTCTTCTGGAAGAATATCCGCACGTAGGTGCCGTACGTGCATTCATATATGGTCGCGAACATCGATGAGGAGGCTATGATGCCTGGCGCGATGAAATTGATGTAAGGCTTTCCCTCGACCTCCGAGATATATCCTCCGAGACCAAACCCGAAGGCGACAAGGTAAAGGACGGGCTCCACGAAGTTGAGGGCTATGCTCGACATGTAGAGCTTCCTGTAGACCGTGAAGTGCCTTTGCCACACCCTCAGGGCCCGCTTAATCTTCAAGCTTCCTCCCCGTGAGCGTGAGGTACACCGCTTCGAGGTTCCCTCCATGCTCGTCCATCAGGTCTCGCGGAGAGGCGATGACGATGATCTTCCCCCTGTCCATGATGGCCACGCGGTCACAGAGCCTCTCGGCCTCCTCCATGTAGTGCGTCGTCAGAAGGAGGGTCTTGCCCTGCCGTTTCAGGTCTTCGAGCCTTTTCCAGACCATCTGTCTGCTGTGGGGGTCGAGACCCGTCGTCGGCTCGTCGAGTATGATAACGTCGGGATCGTTCACGATGGACCTGGCAAGAAGGAGGCTCCTCTTCATGCCTCCCGACAGTTCCCTGATATTGGCCTTCATCTTGTCCGTGAGACCGACGGAGGCGAGAAGCTCCCTGGCCAGGGGTACCGTCTTCTTCTTCGGCATGTCGAAGTACCTGCCGTAAACGACAAGGTTCTGGATCACGGAAAGGTCCGGGTCGAGACTGTCGTCCTGGGGCATCACGCCCATGCGCGCTTTGATGAGGCTCGGCTCCTTCGTGACGTCATACCCGAGGACCCTGACCTCGCCGCCCGTCGGGGGGAGAAAGCAATGGATGATGCGCATGATCGTCGTCTTGCCGGCCCCGTTGGGCCCGAGAAACCCGAAGCACTCCCCCTTGACGATGGAAAAGCTGACCCCGTCGACGGCCCTGAACCCGTTATAATCCTTGATCAGATCTTTGGCGGTAATGATCTCCATGGAAAGCTCATAATTAAAATAGCAGAAAGGAGGAAAAGAAGAAACAGGTTAGAGGCAGGAAAGAGACAATGGGTGATAGGTTATAGGTCATGGCTGATGGGAAAAAAACGAAACCTTTGTGACAGTTCCTATTACCTATTACCTATCACCCATTACCCCTCTTCTATCCATACCTGTACTGCACCCCGAAGTCACCCTTCGGGTAGCTCCACTGTATGGCGCCTTCGGTGCAGGCTATCATACAGGTGCCGCATTCCAGGCATCCGGCGTACTCCACCACTATCTGGTTCTCCTCTTCATTGAAAGTGTAGAGATGTCCGGGACAGACGGTCAGGCACTGCCTGGTGGTGCACCTGGACCTGCAGATATCGTGATCTATGAGGATGTGGCTCTCCCTGTCCGTTTTGAAGGCGTCAAGGGCGAGCTTTTCGTCTATCTTCATGGCCTGTCACCTCAGATGTTCCTGATGCGGGCAAGTTCGATGAGCCGTTTCACGCTCAGCATGCCCGACGAGCGAAGCTCCTTCCACAGGGTCTTTCCCGGGGACCCTTTGGGGTTCTCGTCGAACCACATGATCTTCTCCACGAGACCGGGAAAGGTTTCAGGATAATAGGAGAAGAAGGAGTCGTTGTCGAGGTATCCCGGCACTCTCCGCGATGCCTCGAGGTCTTTGAGGACGAAGGATTCCCTGAGACGCTCGCCGTAGCGGGAAAGGCCCTTCTCCGAAAGATCGCCCGATGCCTTCGCTTCGACAATGGCCTCGGCGGCCGCCATGCCCGAGGCGATGGCGAACTCCATCCCCCGCACCGTCACGCCCATATTGAGGGCAAGGCCCGCGGCGTCGCCCGCAAGGAGAATGCCGTTTCCGCAGAGCTTCCCGATGCCGTCATAGCCGGCCTCTGGTATGACATGCGCCGAATACTCGACGATCCTCGCGCCATCGAGGAGCCTTCGCATCTCGTAGCGCTCCTTGAACATTTCGAGGAGCGTCGACGCGTCCAGCGCGGGGGTCCTCCCCATCATGGCGCCGATACCCGCCACGACACCCAGGGAAAGGGTGTCCCTGTTCGTGTAGAGGAATCCGCCCCCGAAGACACCCTTCGTCACGTCACCCAGGAACAGATGGGCAACGCCTTCCCCGTCACCGACGTTGAACCGGTCGTTTATCTTCTCTTCAGGAAGCTCGAGCACCTCTTTCATGCCCACGGCGTATGCCTTCGGAGACAGGGCAGGCAGCAATCCCGCCTTGCGGCCCATGAAAGAGAGGACGCCATCGGCGGCTACGACAACGTGAGCGGGGATCTCTTCCGCTCCGGCGCGTATCCCGGCCACCACCCCGTTCTCCCACAGGAGATCGTCGACGCGGTACTTGGGGATGACGAAGACGCCTTTCGCCATGAGCCTCTCCGAGAGCCACCTGTCGAGGCGGGCCCTGAGCACCGTGCAGCTGTGGTCCTCGTTCCTGAACCTGTCGGAGGTGTGGTCGATACTGACGGAATTGGCGCTTCCCAGAAGACTCCAGCGTTCGCGCACGACCTTGCGCTCAAAAGGCGCCCCGGCAAGCATCTCCGATGCCATGCCGTCTATGGGTTTGAGGTAGAGCCTCCCGCCAGTGACGTTCTTGCTGCCCGCGAAGTCGCCCCGCTCCACGACGATGACCTGCAGGCCGTGCCCGGAAAGCACCCAGGCGCAGGACAGGCCGGCAAGGCCGGCCCCGACGATCACGACATCGATCTTGTCCATGCCCCTTACGTCTCTTCCCGTGTCTTCTTCAGTTCATCCTTCAGGGCGGGGAGGACGGCGAAGACATCGTCCACGATGCCGTAATCGGCGTACTGGAATATGGGGGCGTTGGGGTCCTTGTTGATGGCGACGATGACCCGCGATGTGTCCATGCCCATGATGTGGTGGAGGGCGCCCGACAGGCCGCATCCGATGTACAGTTTCGGGGAGACCGTCTTGCCGCTCTTTCCGATCTGGTCATCGTACTCCCGCCACTTGCTGTCAATGACCGTTCTCGACGCGCCCGTGCGGCCGCCCATGAGGTCGGCTATCTCGTCGAGCATGGCAAAATTCTCGGCGGCCTTCATGCCCCTGCCGCCGCAGATGATGAAGTCGGCCTCCTGGAGATCGACCTTGCCGGAGGTCTTCTTTTCCGCCGAGAGGGTCTTCATCGCCGGATTCCCGGCCACGGCGGCCGTCTCCTCGATGATCTCACCCTTCTCACCGGCGTCGGCCACGGCAAAGGAATTGGGCCGGAAGGTGACGATGACCGCCGAGTCCGCCTTCGGCGCAAGCCAGGAGATCACCTTGCCGCCGTAGAGTGGCTTCTTTATCTTCATCCCTTCACCTGTGAGGTCGACACCGACCGCGTCGGACACCATGGCGGCCGAGAGGCGCGCGGCTACCCTGGGAAAGAGGTCCTTGCCTGTCACCGACGACGTCCCCAGAACAACCATGGGCTCGTACTTCTTCAGGATGCTCTCGAGGACCGATCCATAGGTATCCCACCCGTACTCCGCGAGCGAAGGGTTGTCGACAAGGATGGTTGTACCGGCATAGCCGGCGACGGTATCGGCAGCGTCCGTGAGGCCCGATCCCAACACCACCGCGAAAAGCGTGGACGAGAACCGCGAGGCCATCTCCCTGCCGATGGACAGTAGTTCCAGCGATGCCTTTCTCGGCTTCGCGTCTTTGCATTCCACAACAACAAGAACGTCCCTGGTCATGTGCAATCCTCCTCTCTACAGGACCTTCGCTTCATCCTTGAGCGCCCTGACGAGGTTCTGCACCTTCTCTTCCGGGGACGCTCCCTCCATGATGTGGACCGAAGGCCGGCCAGCGGGTGCCTCGTAGGACAGCACCGTGATCTTTGATGACTCCCTGTCTATGGGACCGAAGGGCATCTCGATGGATGCGGGATCGAGGACATCTATCTGCGTCTTCATCGCCTTCATCACACCCGTGATGAGAGGTACCCTTGGCTCATTGAGGCCTTTCTGGCAGGTGAAGAGGGCCGGCAGCGAGACCTCCGACGTCCTTTTGCCCCCTTCTATCTCGCTTTCGACCTCGGCCTTGCCGCCACCGGTGATGGTGAGCTTCGTCACCTGGCTCACGTGCGGTATGCCGAGGAACTCCGCCACCATGGGACCCACGTTGGCACTTTCATCATCCATCGCCTGACGTCCGCAGAGTATGACATCGAACCCCTCTTTCCGGGCGAACCCCGCGAGAACACGTGAGACGATAAGGGGGTCGTCGGCCTCCCGATCCGTGCTGTCGATGAGGAAGGCTTTGTCCGCGCCCATGGCTATCGTCGTCCTCAAGGCTTCGACGGCCCTTTGCGGCGCGAAGGCGCACACCGTTATCTCCACGTCCTTCAACGTCTCTTTTACGCGTATGGCCTCCTCGACGGCAAATTCATCGAAGAAGTTCACGACATATTTGTTCTCGACCTCGAGACTCTTCTGATCGGAACTTATGATGATACGCGCTTCCGTATCAGCCACCTGCTTCACGAACACTAGGACCTTCACTTCTTCAGCCTCCTCCTGTATGTGGATCTATACCGAAAACCACGAAAGAAAAACGAAACGGCCGGGAGTCGAACAGACTGTACTATATAATGAGCAATGTAAAAATCCCCTCGTTTTACTCTGAATTTGTCATTACAACCATGGGAAATTTTGCATAAATTATTTTACCGATGCCCTTTTGTCAAGGAAAAACTGGCAACGAGAAGACAATGACCAATAACCAAATCCCAATGACCGGAAAATAACCAATCACCACGCTCCAATTACCAAACGGCAACAGGTACTACAGCCTTGTGCTGCCTCTCGTTTTGGTCAATTGGTTATTGGTAAATCGGTCATTATCTCCTTCATTGGTTATTGGAATCTGGTCATTGATCATTGTCCTCTATATCACAGGTCCACGAAAGAACGCAGGAGCTTCGCCCTCATGGGGTGCCTGAGCTTCTTCAGGGCCTTGGCCTCGATCTGCCGTATCCGTTCACGGGTGACCTCGAAGACCTGCCCCACCTCTTCCAGGGTATGGTCCTGCCGCTCCCCGAGGCCGAACCGCATCCTCACCACCCTTTCTTCCCTGGGGGAGAGCGTCGAAAGGATGGAATTCAGGTTCATCACGAGGTCTTCGTAGATGGCCGAATCCTGGGGCGTGAGCACGTTCTTGTCCTCGATGAAATCCGCGAGGTGCGTATCCTCATCGTCGTTGATGGGCGTCTCCAGGGATATGGGCTCCTTGGTTATCCTGAGGACCCTTCTGACCTTTTCCGACGAGAACCCTATCCTGTCGGCTATCTCATCGGGATAGGGCTCCCTGCCCAGCTCCTGCACGAGACCGCGGGACACCCGTATGATCTTGTTGATGGTCTCTATCATGTGCACGGGGATCCGTATCGTCCGCGCCTGATCGGCGATGGCTCGCGTAATCGACTGACGGATCCACCAGGTAGCGTAGGTGCTGAACTTGTAGCCCCGTTTATACTCGAAACGGTCCACCGCTTTCATGAGGCCGATATTCCCCTCCTGTATGAGGTCGAGCAGTGACAGCCCCCTGTTTATGTACCTTTTCGCTATGCTCACGACGAGCCGGAGATTGGCCTTGACGAGTTCGTTCTTGGCCCCCGCGAAGTTGGACTCGGCCTGTTCGATCCTCTTCAGGTAATGCCTCAGGAGCTTCGAAGATATCCCGATCTCATCCTCGATCCTCGCCTTTCTGTTCATCAGGGCCTGAAGGTGCCTCTTGCTTCCTTTTTCCTTCGATCTCCTGTACCGGGCGATCTCGACGTCGATCTTGTCGATGCGCTCCACGTACCGTTTCATGCGGAGGATGATCTTTTCCGTGATCTTCTTGCTAAGGTTGATCTCGGTTATGATCTTCTGCACTTCCTTGCTGTGACCGTCTTTCCTGCCTTTCGCGTTCTCCCTTGACCGGGTATGCTCTTCCTTGAGCCGCTCGAGCAGGGCGATCACCCTTTCCCGCTGGTATTCGAGTTCCGTGTCACCTTCTTCCTCATCATCCGCCTCGACAGTGATGTCCTTGACGGCCGCCTTCGATGTCTTGAGCGCCATGAGGGCACTGAGGAGCTCCTTGACGGTTCCGGGAAAAGACAGGAGCACCTGCTTTATCTCTTCCCTCGCCTCCTCCATGAGACGGGCGATCTCCTTCTCGCCTTCCCGCGTCAGGAGGGCCATGCTTCCCATCTCCTTTATGTAATGACGGATGGGATTGATGAGATCGTCGTCATAGACCTCTTCAAGGTCCCCATCCAGGGCCCCGTCGGCGTCCGCATTCTCAGCGCCGCCGATAGCATCCTGGTGTTCGATCTCGAAAAGGTCGATGTCATCAAGGATGTTGCTGGGCTTCTCACCTTGCGATATGAACGCGTACAGCTCCCCGTTCTCAAGATTCTCTTCATAAGGATAATATCTCCTTACTTTCTCAGGCATGGCCACCTCTCTATAAAAAATTATTTTTTATATGCGTCAATACCTGCCTCTTCTGTTCCAGGAGTTCTGTGACCGCCGCTGCGTCCCCCGATCTCTCCGCCTCGGCAAGCTTCTCGGTGATCTTCTTCGACTTTTCCCTGAAGAACTGGCGCTCAATGTGCCTGAAATAATCAAGGAGCACCTTCTCGGGCTCATCGGGGCCCGCCCCGGCCTCGTCAAAGGCCGCTTTGAGAACAAGCCCTTTGAGGTCCTCCTTATCAAGCGTCTCGATGAAGTTCTTCACGTCAATGTTCTTTCCCTGTTCAAAACAGGTAACCATTCTTGTTATGACCTCTCTGACATCGTCATCCCTGATATAGCGCAATACCTCCTTTCCCTGAAAGAATTCAAGAAGCTCGGGGCGTGCCATGCAGACATTGATGACCTTTCTCTCGATCACCCCTTTCGCGGCATCAGCCCGTGGAGCCCCGCCAGTCACGTCGTACGTCCTCGTCCCCGCAAAATGCTCTTCCTCGACCCCCGTCAATTCCGAAAGCCTCTTGACGTAGAGCCTTCTCTTGACCTTGTCGCGAATGGCGTCGATGTGCGGCATCACCTGCCTGATGAAGGCCTGCTTCCCCTGAAGGGTCGTCATCTTCTCTCTTCCCGCATAATGGTCGAAATAGAAGTCGAGGATGGGCCTCTTGCCCTTCACGACATCCGCCACGGCGGCGGCGCCTTTTTCCCGGACAAAGCTGTCGGGGTCATGTCCTTCCGGCAGGACGACCATGTTGCCGTTGACATCCATCTCCGCAAAGAGACCGATGAGCCTCAGGGCGCTCTTGATCCCCGCTTCGTCGCCGTCGAGCATGAGGGTGATGTTCTCCGTGTAATTCCTCAGCTTCATGATCTGTCCCTCGGTGACCGAGGTCCCCAGCGTCGACACCACGTTCGTGAGTCCAGCCCCGTATAGGGCTATGAGATCGAAGTAGCCCTCGACGATGAAAACCTCATCATGATCGGTGATATGTCTCTTGGCCCTGTCTATACCGAACAGTGAGGTCCGCTTGGAAAACACCGAGGACTCGGGGGAGTTCACATACTTCGGTATGCCGTCCTTCTCGAGTGTTCTTCCCCCGAAACCGATGACCCTCTTGTTGACATCGATGATGGGAATGACGATCCTTCCCCCGAACATGTCGTAGAGCTCCGTCTCTTTCATCCTCACGATGCCGGTGCTGAGGAATACGTCGGCGGGTATCTCCGTCGCCTTGAGGAAGGCCTTCAGGGCACTGCGGGAACGCTCGCTGTACCCGAGTCTGAATTCGTCCGCGATCTGACGGGAGATGCCGCGCCTCGCGAGATACTCGAGGGCAAAGCCGGTGCGCTTGAGGCCTTTCTGATAGTACTCGCAAAGCTTCCCCAGGGCATCGTAGTGGCCCGCTTTCCTCCTGTCTCCCTTCCTTTCGACCTCTATGCCGTATTGACGGCCAAGATGCTCGAGGGCCTCGACGAAGGTCAGGTTCTCATACTTCATGATGAAGTTGATGGCGTTGCCGCCTTCCCTGCAGCCGAAGCAATAGAAGATCTGCTTTTCGACGCTCACGGTGAAGGAGGGCGTCTTCTCCTTGTGGAAGGGACACAGGCCCATGTAGTCCTTTCCAGCCTTTCTCAGCTTCACGTGCTGAGATATGACGTCGATGATGTTCACTCTCTGCAGGAGCTCATCGACTGACGCTTTCATGCGAACTCCACTATGGTGACGCCCGCGTTCTGCTCGTCCGTGTGAAACGTGCGGACGTAGGGGGTCTCGGCAAGTCGGTCCCTCACAGCCTGCATGAGCCGTCCCGTCCCCACGCCATGGACGATCCTGACCTGTGATGTGCCCTCGACAATGGCCCGGTCAAGGAAGGTGTCTACGGTTTTCAACGCCTCCTCCACCCGCATGCCGATGATCTTCAGGTCCCGCTGCTCTGTCTTTTCTACGTGTATTTCAGATCTGTCCCGCGACACCCGCTTCGGGCCTTCGACGGTCTTCTCGATGAACATCCGTTTCAGCTTCGTCCTGACGTTGCCCACGGCAACTTCGAAAACACTTCCCTCTTTGTCGATATCGACGACGTACCCTCTGCTTCCCAGCGTCTTCACAAGAACGTAATCGCCTATTCGGATGTCCTCCCTGACCTCCTTAGCCGGTCCCCCCAACCTTTGTTTCAGGGAACGTATCTTGTCCTTACTTCTTGTTATAGACGTTCTTTCCTTTTTTGCAACCTCTTTTTTGATCTCATCGACCTCGATCTCGAGTTCGAGGAGCCTCTCGCGGGCCTTGTCCTCCCATTTCCGGAGGTACTCATCCTTCTTCTCCCTGATGACCTTGAGCCTGTCGCGGGCCTCTTCCTTGATCTTGACCAGTTCCCGGCGCTCCCTGACCGTCTTTGCCTTCTCCTCCTGAAGGCTCGTTATGAGGTCGTTGAGCATGAATTCCTGCTCATTGAGATAGGTGTAGCTCTTCTCTATGATGACGGCGGGAACGTCGATCTTCCGCGCGACATTGATCGCGTTCGAGTACCCGGCGGTCCCGTAGATGAGCTGGTAGAGAGGCTTCATGTTCGTGGTATCAAAAGAGGTCGCCACGTTCATGGCATAATCCTTCATGTATCCATAGGCCTTGATGAGATTGAGATGGGTCGTGACGACGACGCGGCACCCCTTCTCAACAAAGGCGTCTATAACCCCCATGGCCAAAGCAGACGCCTCCTGGGGCTCCGTGTTGCCCCCTATCTCGTCGATGAGAACGAGTTCGTCACCCCTGGCGTTGAGATACAGGTCCTTGATGGCATACATGTGGGCGGTGAAGCTGCTCAGTTCCAGCGATATGTCCTGCTCGTCTCCGATCAGCGCGAACACGTTTGAAAAGAGAGGGATCACCGGCCTTTCGGCCGCGGGAATGAAGAGGCCCGTCTTCGCCATGAGCGACAAAAGCCCGATCGTCTTCAGCGCCGCGGTCTTGCCCCCGGCATTGGGGCCGCTTATGATCATCACTTTCTCGCTCTCTTTCATGGCGATATCGATGGGCACGGCGTCCTTCTTGCGGGACATCGCTATGAAGGGATTGACGGCCTTCCTGACCTCAAGGCCGCCCGACGGGGTCACCTCGGGTCTCACGCATCTGAATTCGTGGCAGAAAAGCGCCATGGCATGGAAGAAGTCGAGCTCGGCGAGGCATCGCACGTTCCCTTCGAGGGCTTCCCTGAAACCCCGCGCGAAACCGGTAAGCTCATGGAGAACCTTCTTTTCTTCTTCCTTCTCCTCGTTGACGAGGATGTTGATGCTGTTGTTGAGCTCCACGCACTCCACGGGCTCGACAAAGGAGGTCTTGAGGGAATGGGAATAGTCGTGCACGATACCCTGGATGGCCTCGTTGAAGTTCGGCTTCAGGGGGATGACGTACCTGTTGTTCCTCAGGGATATGTAGTCATCCTGAATGATGGGGCGCATGGGCTCCCGGCCCATTATCCGCTCAAGCTGCTTTTTGATCCTCTCCCTGTTCATGAAGAGGTCCGCCCGTATACGCGACAGCTCGTAGGACGCGCTGTCTTCCAGGTAGCCCTCCACGTTCACGGAGCGCGCGATGCGACGGGAGAGCACAGGCAGCCTGTCGATCCCTGCGACGAGCTCCTCGGTGAAGGCGCTTCTCTTGAACACCTTTGCGAGAAAGCCCGAAACGTCTTCGCAGACCCTCAGGAAATCTGTCAGGGAAAGGAACTCCGGGGGTTCGAGGACGGAATCCCTGATGGCGATCCTTGCCAGCACCCCGGTTATGTCGGGGACGTCGGAGAACGGCACCCTGCCGTCCCACTTTATGACATCCATGACAGCTTCTATCCGGTCATGACGCCGGGTGATCTCTTCGATGTCGTCGATGGGACGGAGCTTTCCCAGGGCGTCCCTGCAAAAGGGCGTCGAAGAGAATTGGAGTATAACATCCCTGAGCTTGAGGTAATCGAGATATGATAATGTCTTATCGATCATAGGGGCTTTCGACTGCCGTCATGACGATGACAGTCTTTTAAGCACCATTGCACTCAACACTTTGCCGTCTATCCTTCCCGGAAATTTGTCCATGAGGAGTTTGATAACCTTCCCCATCTCCTTCCGGCTTGTCGCACCGACGGCCGCGACCGCTTCCTCTATCTCCCTGAGGATCTCTTCCTCCGAAAGCTGTGAGGGCTGGAATTCCTTGAGTATCTCCAGCTCTTTCTCTTCCTTTTCGGCGAGTTCGAGACGCCCGCCCTTCCTGAAGCTCTCGATGGAATCGTTGTGTTGTTTGATCGACGTCTTGACGAGGGCGTAGAACTCCTCGTCCAGCAAAGGTCGTATTTTCTCGACTTCCTTGTTCTTTATGGAGGCAAGGAGCATCCGGAACACGGACACCCTTAAGTTGTCCCTCTTCTTTAAAGCCTCTTTCAAACCCTCTTCAATTTTGGATCTATAGTCCATTTACTCCTAGTAAAGACCTTTATCCATAGTTCTCTTGAGTTTTTTCAGAGCTCTCTTTTTCGCAGCGAGGATTTTCTTCTTTCTCTTAACACTGGGTTTTTCGTAGTGTTCTCTTTTTTTTATCTCGGAGAGAATCCCGGTTTTCTCACACTGCTTCTTAAATCTCTTGAGGGCACTCTCGAAGGATTCACCTTCTCTTATAATAACTGCTGGCATCCATTCTTCCCTCCCTCCATTGGTCCGTTAGTTAAAGCTCCTTATTAAAACCCGAAAAAACAGCCAAAGTCAACAGATTTTAGCGGTCTGGCGTTGATAGTCGACGATCTGAAGGGGGTTGCCAGCGTTCCCGAAGAGGGTCGGAACCCTATCCTTTCCTGACGGTGGAGAGGCCGTTCCCGGCGAACATGATGTCTCTTTCGTATTCGGCCACCACGGTTCGCAGGCTGTTTATCCTGTTCTTCCAGCCCTTCAGGTACTTGGCATACACCTGCGGCTTGGCGGAGGCGAGCCTGACGTAGCGCTGTTCCCTCATTGCAAGGTAGTCGTCGATACTCCCCTGAGACCTCTGCAGGATCTTCCTGGCAGCCGCCGGGCTGTTGACGTAGGTGTCAAAATGAACGACGCACAGGGGATAGGGCAATGAAGATGCCCCGGATGCCGCCCACAGTTTCCTGTAGATCCCTTCCACCTGCTCTCTGGTGATGTTCCTGATGCTCCCCTTGTACCCAAGAGCCCGCGCGGTGGATTGCAGGATTCCGTAGCGGGATGCGCCTCGTTCACCGTCTTCCCTTACAAGCCGGTTTCCTTCCTTCTCAAGGACGAAGTCGAGACACTTCCGGAATTTCGTCTCCTCGTCGTCAATGAGCGGTAAGGCGGAAATGCCCTGGCCCGCTTGAGCGGAGCTGAATTCCGCGGACCGGCCGGTTGTCAGAGAGCGAAGGAGAACATCCTGAAAACCCGAGGCATCGGGATTGCCGATGAAGTTGTCCGCCCTCTTCCGGCCGTTCTGCAGATACTGGAGCATCGATGCTGTCTGGGTGATATCGAGATTGCTAGCCATAGTGGTGAGGTTTGTGCAACAACCATGCCACCTCTTAGATTTTGACGAGTTACGTAAGGAGTCTCCCGAGAGGGACGGCCAGAGACCGGCCATGGCGTCGGATTTCTGACAGCGTTCCCGCCGGATCAGGCGAAGGGATTCCTGAGTATGATGGTGCTGTCCCTGTCGGGCCCTGTGGATACGATGGCTGCGGGAACACCGACGAGCTCTTCTATGCGCCTTATGTATCTCAGCGTCTGCTCCGGCAGGTCTTCGAGCCTCTTCGCGTCCTTTATCGATGTCTTCCAGCCCGGCATCTCTTCATACTGGGGTTCACACCGGTAGAAGTCCTGGAGGGCCATGGGCGGTTCTTCATAGAGTCGTTTGCCGATCTTGTAGTGGGTGCATATCTTGATCGTGTCGAAGGAGTCGAGAACGTCGAGCTTCATCAGGGAAAGACCGTTTATACCGCTCAGCTTGACGGCCCTTCTCACCAGGACCGCATCGAACCATCCGCACCGCCTCGGCCTGCCCGTGGTGGCACCGTATTCGTCACCGACCTTCCTCATGAGCTCCCCCTCGGCACCGGGCAGCTCCGTCGGAAAGGGACCTTCTCCGACGCGGGTCGTGTATGTCTTGCATATTCCCAGGATGTAGTCGACGGCGCTCGGAGGCACTCCGGCACCCGCGGAGATGTTCCCGGCAATGGTATTGGACGAGGTGACGTAAGGGTACGTCCCGTGGTCGATATCCAGAAAGGTTCCCTGGGCTCCCTCGAAGAGTATCTTTTTCTTCTTCGCCATCGCTTTGTGGAGAAAGGACGTCGAATCCACGACATGCCTCTTGAGCATCTTCCGGTAGGGCTCGAACTTCTTGAGGATATCCCGGATCATCAGGGGTTCGTCCTTGTAGTAGCGGCGGATGAGGAAGTTCTTCATCTCCAGGTTGGCCTTCAGCTTCTCCCGAAAGACCTTCCTGTCGATGAGGTCGATGACGCGAATACCCATCCTGCTTACCCTGTCCTCGTAAGCCGGGCCAATGCCTCTTCCTGTCGTTCCTATCTTCTTCGCGCTCCTCGATTCCTTGAGGGCATCGAGCTTCTTGTGATACGGCATGATGACATGGGTGTAACCGCTTATCATGAGGCGTTTGTCGTCCTTGAGATAGCCGAGACCCTTCAGTTCTTCCAGCTCTTTCTCCAGGACCTCGGGATCCATCACAACACCGTTGCCGATGACGCAGTGCGTCTTCTCGCGGAGTATGCCCGAAGGGATGAGATGAAGGATGACCTTCCTGTCGCCGATAACGATGGTGTGACCGGCGTTGGCCCCGCCCTGGAACCGGACGATGATGTCCGCGAACCCGCTGAGATAGTCGATGATCTTCCCTTTGCCTTCATCACCCCACTGAACCCCGACAACTCCCACGTTGGCCATCACTTTCTCCTGTGCTTTTTCATTGAAGAACATATGTTTTTAATACACTATCCCGCTAAAATCAAGGCTAATCGGGGAAAACCCGGCTTGAGAGGCGATTTGGGGAAACTGCACCTACCTGCCTTTCCCGGCAGGAGCATTGTCGAACAAACCACCCATGGGGGGCGTCCCCGAAAGTGGTATGCCGAGATGGGCAAAGGCCTTCTCGGAGGCCCTCCTGCCCTGGGAGGTGCGGATGATGAACCCCGACTTCAGCAGAAAGGGCTCGACGACCTCGATGAGCACGTCGGACTCCAGCTGCAGGGTCGCGGCAAGGGCCTCGATCCCCACGGGACCGCCCTTGTAGTTGAGGATGATGGTCCTGAGGAGCTTCCTGTCCGTCTCGCCGAGGCCATGGTCGTCGATGCCTTCAAGGCTCAGGGCATCGATGGCCACACTCTTCGTTATCATGCCGCCGGCCCTGACCTCGGCATAATCACGGACGCGCTTGAGGAGCCTGTTCGCCACCCTGGGCGTTCCCCGGGCACGTTTCGCCGTCTCCTGGGCCCCCTCATCGTCGATACTGACGCCCAGTATCGCGGCCGACCGCTTGATGATCTTCACGAGGTCCTCATCCCTGTAGAAATCGAGGTCCCGCACGATGCCGAAGCGTTCCCTGAGCGGAGACGACAAGAGGCCGGAGCGCGTCGTCGCGCCGATGAGGGTGAACTGCTCGAGGCGATACCGGTGTGTCCTCGCGTGAATGCCCTTGTCGAAGATGAAATCGACGGCGAAGTCCTCCATGGCAGGGTACAGAAACTCTTCGACGATCTTGGGTATGCGATGGATCTCGTCGATGAAGAAGACGTCCCCTTTTTCGAGGTGTGTCAGAAGGCCCATCAGGTCGCCGCCCTTCTCCAGCGCGGGACCGGAGGACGTCACGATCCGTGTGCCCATCTCGTTGGCGATGATGTGCGCCAGTGTCGTCTTCCCGAGCCCCGGGGGCCCGTTGAAGAGGATATGTTCCAGGGGCTCTCCCCTCTTCAGCGCCGCCTCGATGGCTATCTGGAGGGTCTCCACTATGGTGTCCTGGCCGACATACTCGAACAGGCGGCTTGGCCGCAGGGTGACAATGCCTTCGTCACCCCCGTTCTCTTCCTTCCTGTAAAGCTCGGAGATCTCCGTGGAGTTCTCTTCCTGTATCATTGCCTCTGACCCCTGTAGACTTCCTCAAAAAGCTCTTCCGAAGAGGCAATGCGCGGGTTTCTCTTCATTGCCTCTTCGATCATCTGCCGCGCCTCCAGCATCCTGTGGCCGAGCTGGGTGACGAGCACCTGCTCCACCTCTTTCACGAAATCCTCCGCGACCGGCGCGGCGGCGGCCGTCTCCGGCATGAGGGCATACTTTGCCACCCTGCCCTTCAGGGTCGCCACGATCTTGTCGGCCTTTCTCTCTCCTATCCCCTTCAGCTTGCGAAGGGACTTCACGTCCTTTTCCTCGATATGGCGCGCTATTTCCCGTATGGACTTCGTGAGCGCCTTGACGGCGGCCATGGGGCCGATATCCTCCACGGTGATGAAAAGCTCGAAGAACTCCCTGTCCAGCTCATGTCTGAAGCCGACAAGGACGGGCTTGGGCTGTCTTTCCGTCTGGTGGAAGGATATATAAAGGCTCAGGTCGTCCTCGGCCTTCTTCGATCTTCTTATCTCGCTCATGACGAATGCCGGGATGAGGACATCGTATCCGATACCACCGACAAGAAGGGTCAGGCGCTCATCGTAGATACCCTTCAGTTTTCCTTCGAGATAGGCTATCACACGACCCTCCGGTAGTCTCTGCGGTAATACACGGCAAGCGCCACAGCAAGCGCGTCAGATGCATGGAACGAGGAAATGCCGTTTGTCTTCAGCGCACTCGCCACGGCGTCCTTTATCTGCTTCTTCCCCGCGTTGCCGAAACCCACGAGGGAGTTCTTGATCTCCTTCGGTGCTATCTCCTGCACGGGGAGTCCCCTCTGCCGGGCCGTGAGGTAGAGCACCCCGAGAACACTGCCGAGGAGTATGCCCGCCTTTGGGTAACGGACAAGGGAAAAGACATCCTCGAGGGCGAAAAGATCGGGTTGCACCTCGCCGATGATGCGGTCCACATCGTGATGGATCTGCATCAGCCTGTCCGGAACCGTATCATGGGGAAAGGTCTTGATGGACCCGCACCTGACAAGCACCGGCGCCGCCCCGTCGCATCGCAGCGCCCCGAAGCCCGTACTGGCAAGACCGGGATCAATGCCCAGGATGATCATCGTCCACCTTATTCATCATTCTCTTCTCAGGTCAGCTGATCGATAATCATCATAACAGGATGAACGGGTCTTTGTAAACTAAGAAGACAGGCAATGAAAAAACGGGTAATGGGTTATGGGTTATGGGTTATGGGGAACAAAGGCGGTTGGAGCCGTTAGAGCCGTTAGAACCGTTAGAGCCGGAAGAAGAGTGGGATCATCCTGCCTGCTTGAATGCTTTCCCTTGAGACGCCTCACAAACCCTGGAACTATATGCTTCCTATTACCTATGACCCATTACCCGTCTTTGCCGTTTCACCTGTCTCTGTATTGATTTCGCCAACCGTTATCAGTATACTTGAGTGATGCTTGATGAGGAATACATGGAGATGTGCCTCGCCGAAGCCCGCGCGGCATGGGACGAGGAAGAGGTACCGGTGGGAGCGCTGGTGGCCGACGGATCGGGCGCCGTCATAGCCAGGGCCCACAACGCGACGCGCTCGCGGATAGACCCGACGGCCCACGCCGAAATGCTGGTCATCAGAGAGGCATCGCTCCGGCTGGGCAACTACCGGCTCACGGGATGCACGCTCTTTGTCACCATGGAGCCCTGCGCCATGTGCGCGGGCGCCATCGTCGAGGCACGCTTCGAAAGACTCGTCTTCGGCTGCCATGACGTGAAGCGCGGCGCCTTCGGCTCCGTCATCGACGTCAACACGCTGCCCCTCAACCACCGGGTCAAGGTGTCGGGCGGCATTCTCGAAAACAAGAGCGCTGATCTGCTCAAACAGTTCTTCACCCTGCGGAGAGGTACCGAAGTGGCCATAACGGGGCCGACTCGAAATCGGCTGTACGTCTAATAAGCGTACCGTGGGTTCGAATCCCACCCTCTCCGCCAAATAGAAACAGTCTCAGGTTTCAGGTCCCAGGTTTCAGGTTACAGACAGAAACAGGAGCAGCACTTTGCGGCATCAACTACGAAACGGCCGAGGGGG
>JAAYAK010000319.1 GCA_012719415.1 Syntrophorhabdus sp. | reverse complement strand
TTGTACGATATCGGTGAAGCTCTCCAGTAATTTCAACGTACGGTAAACATCGGAGCCTTCACAAGGGGTTGACAGGGGGATTCCTGATGAGGTACTGCGGCACCGTAACGGCCTGTCTGCATTATGACCAGGCTCCCTCTGCACCTCGGATTTTCACCCGGTATTCTGTAGCTTCCAATATCGACGAGCCACCACACGCGGAGCCTGCTAAATGAATAACTTCAACGAGAAAACCAGCTTCATCTGGTCTGTTGCGGATCTCCTCCGCGGACCATACCGCCCGAACCAGTACAAGGACGTCATGCTGCCCCTGACCGTCCTGAGGCGCCTCGATTGTGTCCTAGAGCCCACGAAGGACAAGGTCCTGAAGGAGCAGGAAAAGCTCTCAGGGGGCAAGGTAAAGGACATAGGGCCTATTCTCTGTCGCGTCACCGGCATGCCTTTCTACAACACGAGCCTCTTCACCTTCGAGAAGCTCAAGGGCGATCCTGCTCACATTGAGGCCAACCTCGTCAACTACATCAAGGGTTTCTCCGCCCGGGCCGGGGAGATCATCGAGCACTTCGGTTTCGAGGAACATATCACAAGGCTGGAGAAGGCGGACCGCCTCTACCTCGTGGTATCGAAGTTCTGTGACATCGACCTCCACCCCAGTGCCGTATCGAACCTGGAGATGGGCTACATCTTCGAGGAGCTCATCCGGAGATTCAACGAGGCATCGAACGAGGAGGCCGGTGATCACTTTACTCCCCGTGAGGTCATCCGCCTCATGGTGGACCTCCTCTTCCTTCCTGACAGTGACATCCTCACCACCAAGGGCATCGTCAGGACCCTCTACGACCCTGCCTGCGGTACGGGCGGCATGCTCTCCGTGTCGGAGGAGTATGTCCGGGAACTCAACCCCGACGCGAACCTCAAGGTGTTCGGGCAGGATTACAACGCGCAGGCGTACGCGATATGCGGCTCCGACATGATGATCAAGGGGCAGGAGATTGAGAACATCGCCTTCGGGAACAGCTTCACCGACGACCGCTTCCCGAACCACAGGTTCGAGTACATGCTCGCGAATCCTCCCTTCGGAGTGGAGTGGAAGCCCGAGGCCGAGGTCATCAAGCGCGAGCATGAGGAGCAGGGGTTCGGAGGCCGTTTCGGGGCAGGGCTTCCCCGGATCAATGACGGCTCCCTGCTGTTCCTCCTGCACATGATCAGCAAGAGGAAGGACCCGAAGGAGGGCGGTACCCGCCTGGCTATCGTCTTCAACGGTTCCCCCCTCTTTACGGGAAGTGCCGGCTCCGGCGAGAGTGACATCCGCCGCTGGATCATCGAGAACGACTGGCTCGAGGCCATCGTGGCCCTCCCTGATCAGCTTTTCTACAACACCGGGATATCCACCTACCTCTGGATCGTAACGAACAGGAAGGAACCGAAGCGCAGGGGCAAGATACAGCTTGTCGACGGCACAGCATTCTTCAAGAAGATGCGTAGGTCCCTGGGGAATAAGCGCAACGAGGTTTGCGAGGATCAGCGGGGGGACATCACCCGCCTGTACGGGGATTTCAAGGAAGGCGAGCAGGTCCGCATTTTCGACAACGAGGACTTCGGATACCGCCGCATCACCGTGGAGAGGCCCCTGAAGCTCAACTTTGCCGTCGATGAGGAGCGGCTTGCCCGCGTGAGAGAGGCGAACGCTTTTGCCGGCCTCGCGTCCAGCAAGAAGCGCAAGGACCTAAAAGGGATGGAAGCCGAGATCGATGAGGGGAAGAAGCTCCAGGAGGCGATACTCGAGGCCCTGTCAGGACTGGCATCGAAAGGTGTGGTCAGGAACCGAGAGGAGTTCTCCGACCTGATGAAGGAGGCCTTCAACAGGACGGGTCTGAAGATCCCGGCGCCGTTGTTCAAGGCCATTCTTATGGCACTGTCCGAACGTGACGAGACGGCGGATGTCTGTGTTGATGGGAAGGGGAAACCTGAGCCGGACCCGGATTTGCGCGATTATGAGAACGTCCCTCTTAAGGAGGATGTGGAAGAATACATGAAGCGCGAGGTCCTGCCGCACGTGCCCGACGCATGGATCGATCACAGCAAGACCAAGATCGGGTACGAGATCAACTTCAACCGGTATTTCTACCGGTATGTGCCACCGCGGCCGCTGGAGGAGATCGAGGCAGACCTCAAGAAGATCGAGAAGGAAATAGCGGATATGCTGACAGAGGTAACAGAATGATTAAGAACCTGCCCGCCCCCGGCGACTCTCAGATTGTCATCTATCAGGTGGAATCCGGCACGACCCGCCTTGAGGTGCGGCTGCAGGATGAGACCGTCTGGTTGACACAGAACCTGATGGCAGAGCTGTACCAAACCACCAAGCAGAACATAAGCCTGCACATACAAAATATTTATGAAGAGGGCGAACTCGACCCGGAGGCAACCGTCAAGAAATACTTGACAGTTCGCCCGGAGGGCTCGCGGACGGTCAAGCGACCGCTAGATTATTACAACCTGGACATGATCATTGCGGTAGGTTACCGGGTCAAGTCCGGCGTTGCTACCCGGTTCCGCCAGTGGGCCACGGTTCGCCTTCGTGAATACGTCGTCAAGGGGTTTACGCTCGACGACGAACGGCTCAAGGGTGGCAGTGGGCTGGTGGACTACTTTGATGAACTGCTTGCGCGCATCCGAGAGATTCGCGCCAGTGAAGCACGCGTCTACCAACGCATCCGGGAGATCTTCGCGCTGGCCTGTGACTACCGGGAAGGCGAGGAGGAAACACAACGCTTTTTCGCCACCATGCAGAACAAGATGCACCATGCCGCCACCGGCATGACGGCTGCGGAGATCGTCCGGAGGCGAGCGGACGCAGGCAGGACCAACATGGGCCTGACCTCGTGGAAAGGTGGCCGGGTGCTGAAACGCGATGTGGGCACGGCCAAGAACTACCTCGATACCGAAGAGATCGACACGCTCAACCGCATCACGGTGATGTTCTTGGACCAAGCCGAGTTCCGCGCCCAGCGGCGACAGGACATCAGCATGCGCGATTGGGAGATCTTCCTCGACAAGTTCCTCCGCGATACCGAACTGCCGGTACTCTCCGGGCCGGGTATGGTCAGCCGCAACGAGGCTCTCGAATGGGCGGAGGTGCAGTACGACGCCTTTGCTGAGCGGAGACGGCTGGAAACAGAATCCGAGGCCGAGGCGCGGTATGTGGAAGACCTGCAAACTTCCGCGAAGACGCTGGAGACGGAGCGTAAGGAGCAACCCGGCAAGAAGAAACGCCAGAGTAAAGGCGGCAAATACGGGCCGGGCAAAGGGGATAACTCGTGATCCCTTCAGTGCAGAAAGGCAAACGAGCAACATACCCGGCATACAAACCATCCGGCGTGGAGTGGTTGGGGGAGATTCCGGAGCATTGGGAGATCCGTAAACTGAAATACACTGCATCTGTGCAATTCAGCAATGTGGACAAGAACACTATTGAAGGAGAGGAACCAGTTCGCCTTTGCAACTATATCGACGTTTACAAGAACGAGTTCATCACGGACGATTTCGAGTTCATGCAAGCAACCGCAACAAGAGCGGAAATCAAGAAGTTCACCGTTAAGCAGGGAGATGTGATCATCACCAAAGATTCAGAGTCATGGACTGACATAGCCGTTCCTGTATATGTGGTCGATCAACTCCGAGGTATTCTTTGCGGTTATCACCTCGCGCAGATTCGTGCCAAATGCCAAATACTTGATGGGAAATATCTGTTCAGAGCCTTTGCATCGAAGGCCATCAACTACCAATTCCAAGTTGCGTCAACTGGGATTACCCGCTACGGGCTTGGCAATTATTGGCTTGAGAACGGCTTGCTTGTTCTTCCTCCTTTCCCCGAGCAGCACGCCATAGCCGTCTTCCTCGACCGCGAGACATCCCGCATCGACGAACTCATCACCAAGAAGCAACGCCAGATCGAGCTCCTCCAGGAAAAGCGCTCCGCCCTCATCAGCCACGTCGTCACTAAGGGGCTTGACCCGGACGTGAAGA
>JAAYAK010000318.1 GCA_012719415.1 Syntrophorhabdus sp. | reverse complement strand
TTCTCCATGAAGGGTGAAGTTCCCGAGGAGGAGTATCTCACCCCCATCGGCAAGGCAAAGGTGGTCCGGGAAGGCAAAGACGTCACCCTCGTGTCCTACTCCATGACCATGAACCTCTCCGTCAAGGCCGCCGACATGCTTGAAAAAGAGGGGATCAGCGTGGAGCTCATCGACCTGAGGACCATCTCCCCCATCGACAGGGAGACGATCCTCAATTCCGTGGCCAAGACGTCCCGGCTTGCCATCGCCCACGAAGCGGTGAAGCAGGGCGGCGTGGGCGCCGAAATTTCCGCCATCGTCGCCGAAGAGGCCATCGACTGCCTCGACGCCCCCATCGTCCGGGTGGGCGCTCCCTTCACACCGGTGCCCTTTGCCCGCCCGCTGGAGCAGGCCTACCGCATCACCCCCGACAAGATTGCCGCGGCGGTCCGGGGAATGATGTAGGGAGGGGAAACGAACGTGTCCGCTGAAAGAGTTTCCTCTGCCAGGGGCGGAATCTCGGCGACGGTTCTCGGGAGGATCGCCCCGGGAGAGGATCTATTTGCCGCCGTCAGGGAAATCTGTGCCCGCCACGGCATCCGGTCCGGCCACATCGCCACCATGATAGGCAGTCTCCGGTCGGCGGACGTGGTCTGCGTGACCCCGGACCCCGAAACCCCGGGGAGGGCGGTCTACCTTGAACCGCTCCGCATGGAGGGCTGCATAGAACTGATCACCGTCGCGGGCATTATCGGTGAGGACGACAGGGGAGAACTCTCCGTCCACCTGCACGGCGTTCTCGCGGGAAGCGACATGAAACCCGTGGCGGGACATCTCGCCGACAGGGGAGAAAACCGGGTGCTTGCCACCGCGGAAGTTGTGATCAATGGTTTTTCCGGAGCGGAATTCGTCCGCTCTTTCGACGAAGAAACAGGGTTCGTGCTGTTCAAGGTCCGCCCCACCGGTCCCTGAGCGGGCCGGGCGGGGGTCATCCTGTTGCGGCGGGAGGTGATCGGTCCCGTAGGGCGAACAAGCACCACAACGCGCTGTAGTCAAGAGAAGGTTTCATACCACATACTCAGGAGGTTGAGGGAATGAAAAAGATCGTAGCACTGCTTATCGCTGTTGCAGTCCTGTGTTCGGTGTCCGTGCCGGCGTTTGCCGCCTACAAGGACGAGTACAAGCTCGACATCGTGCCGAGCCTGACCACCGCATGGGGAATGGGCGCCCAGTACTTCGCCGATCTCGTGAAAGAGAGAAGCGGCGGCAAGATCAACATCAAGGTCTATCCCGGATCCCAGCTCACCACCGGAAAGCAGACCAACGCTTTCCTCCTCGTCCGGAACGGCACCATCGACTTCGCCGTCCAGTCCTCCATCAACTATTCGCCCCAGCTTGTCGAGCTGAACCTCTTTGCCCTTCCTTTCTTCATCGCCAACCAGCCCGACCGGTATGCCGCCCTTGACGCCGTCAAGGCTGGAAAAGCCGGCGAAATGGTCATCAAGGCCATCGAGGACAAAGGCGTGAAGTTCCTTGCCTTCGGCGAGAACGGATTCCGTGAGCTCACCAATTCCAAGAAGGCCATCAGGACCCCCGACGACCTCACCGGCATGAAGATCCGGGTTGTGGGCAGCCCCCTGTTCCTCGATACCTTCAGGGCTCTCGGCGCCAACCCCGTGAACATGAACTGGAGCGATACCATGGCGGCCATCCAGCAGGGCGTCGTTGACGGCCAGGAGAACCCCATCAGCACCTTCTATCCCGTGAAGATGCACGACTACCACAAGTTCATGACCGACTGGCACTACGTGGTCGATCCCACCCTGTACGTTGTGAATCCCGCCGTATGGAAGTCCTTCTCCGCCGAGGACCAGAAGATGATCCAGGCTGCCGCCGTGGAAGCGGGCAAGTACATGATCGCCCTCGCCCGCATCGGCCTCGACGACGGCACTGCCCAGAAGTACCTCGAGAGCATCGGCAAGGTTCCCGAGATCACCGACTGGTACGGCACCCTGAAGAGCGTGGGCATGGAAGTGGCAATCCTTACCCCCGAAGAGATGAAGGCCTTCGCCGACAAGACCGCTCCCGTGCTTGAAGCATGGAAGTCCAAGGTGGGCGAGGATCTCGTCAAGGCCGCCGAGGCCGATATGGCCTCCGTGGTCAAGAAGTAAGCGGAAGCAGATGAGACTTCCGGGGGGAGGTTCCCTCCCCCCGGGTCCCCGCGGGGGCTTTCTCTTCTCCTTTCAGGAGAAATGGGGAATTCTCCTTGTCTTTTCTTCAGAAGGGATTGTCCGATATGGCCAAGAAAATTTTCGATCATTTTGAAGAGATTCTCGGATCGCTGATCCTCATGGTGATGGCGGTGATCACCTTCGCAAACGTCATCACCAGGTATTTTATCTTCCAGGCGCTGGCGTTCACCGAGGAAGTCACCATCAACCTCTTCGTCTGGCTTGTCATGCTGGGCACGGCCATCGCCTTCAAAAAGGGAACGAACCTCAGCATGACCTTCATCTACGACCTTCTTCCCCGAAAAGGGAAAAAAGTCTGCTTCTTCATCGGCACGATCATGTCCCTGGTGTTTTTCGCCCTTCTTGCCTATCTCGGGTATCTCGAGGTCGTTGATGAAATCGATCTGGAAGTCACCACTGAATCACTTGCGATTCCCGTATATTACTACACCATCGCCCTGCCGGTCTTTTCCGTCCTGATCTTCGTGCGCATCGTGCAGGCGGCTCTTGCGACAATCCGCAGGAACGAATACTAGGAGGGACGAGAGATGGAGTCTTTGCTTCACGAACCCGCATTCTGGACGATCGTCCTTTTCATCGTGCCGCTCCTGCTCAGGGTTCCCATTGCGGTAGCCCTCGGCATGGGAACGATTTTTGTTGTCTGGTACTGGGACATGGGATACCAGATGCTGTCCTACAGCTTTTTCGCCGGCATCGCGAAATTCCCTCTCCTGGCGATCCCTTTCTTCATCCTCGCCGGAGTCATCATGGAAAAAGTCGGCATCGCCGAGCGGATCATCAACCTCATCAAGCAGCTTGTGGGTGACATGACCGGAGGCCTTGCCGTGGCAACAGTCATAGTGGCCGCTTTCTGGGGCGCCGTCAGCGGTTCGGGCCCCGC
>JAAYAK010000317.1 GCA_012719415.1 Syntrophorhabdus sp. | reverse complement strand
GCGGGATGGACGCGCAATGTGAGTCCCGCCAGGGATTCCTCGATATATCGCTCGCCGCCCTCATGACGAAGACGGCTGTAATCGATATAGGAACCGGGACGGTCGTTGACGGCCCTCCAGAGGCTTGTCACATGAGGGGTCTCCTGCTTGAGCCGCCGGAAGAGTTCGCCCAGGCCGTGGTCCTCTGTGCCCTTCGTCTCGACGATGGCCATGATATGCCCCGTCGCCTTTGACTCCCTGAGGACGAGATGACGGAGCGTTCCTTTTTTCGCTTGCTCGTTGTAGGGAAAAAGACCCTCTCCATGCATGTGGTCCTCGACCACGCTGAGTATCCTTTGCAGGCCGTCGGAGAAGATCCTGCAGCCGGGAACGGGCAGAACGGCGGAACGGCCGGTCCCGCCGGCAGTCGTGCCGCCGCGCATCCCGGCGATGACCGCGTTACCCTTATAGCCGAAGGCCAGTTCTATCTTGCTCCGGTAGAAATAAACCCGGGGCGAGGGAGTGATCTCTTCGAACCGGTCTTCAGCAACGTCGAGACGGCCGATCCTTTTCAGGGATTCCCTCAGGTGGGAGGACTTCATCTCGAGCTGCCGGGCATAATCCATGGACTGGATGGTACAGCCCCCGCAGGCTCCGAAATGAGGGCAGGCGGGTTCAACCCGCAAGGGCGACGGCTCCTCGATGGCTACGACCACTCCGTGGCCGTAGCGCTTCTCCCGCTTCACGATGCGGATGGCCACCCTGTCGCCTGGTATGGTGCCGGGAACGAAGACCACGAGGTCACCGGCCTTCGCCACTCCCGAGTCACCGGGCATGGCGATATCCGTAACGGTGACGCTTAAAGCGTGTCCGTCACGGGAAGAGAGGTTAGGATCACGCTTCATCGACCGAGGCCGATCTCTTCCTGACAGGGAAGGAGACAGTGAATGTCGTCCCGCCCGAGGCGAGGCATTCTTCCCTGCCCTTGATGGCGGGGCATTGGGAGATATTTCCCGGGCAGAGGTCCCGGTCGGTGGGGATGTGGACGCAGCGGCTGCTTTCGAAGGAGATGTCGAAGCCGAAGCGCAGGGAATAGTACTTGATCCTCAAAAGGTCGAGCCCTTTCCCCCCCGCGCCGAACTCCAGCGGTTTCCGTGAGGAGTAAAGGTCTGTTTCCTTCGCGTGATGCAGTCCGTCGAGGAGGTAGCGCTTGTCCTCTTCCGTGATGCCGATGCCGGTGTCCGTGACGCTTAGCAGGATCCGGTCATCCTTCTGTTCGAGGCCTATTCTTATGATGCCTCCGTCCGGCGTGTTCTCGATGGCGTTCTTGATGAGACCCTCGGCGATGTCCCGGAGGACCTGGGGGTCCATGGAGATGAACAGGTCGTTCGCCCCGTCCACCCTGATGTCGAGGCTTCGTCCCGGCAGCCGGCCTTTCATGCGTTCGACGATGGAGACAATGAAGGTGTAAAGGTCGATGGACTGAAAGAACTGCGTACTTGCCGCGAAGTACTGGCCGACCCATTCCCTCAGGGAATTCCAGTGGCTGCGGACGTCGGCGGGGACCTCGGAGAGGCTTTCCATCCTTTGCCACAGCCGGTCGAGGTCGCCAACGAGCATGACCGCCTCGAGTTCCTGGGAAAGCCTGAATATCTGGTCCGTTTCACGGGAGATATTGAAGAGCCTCTGGAGGTTGCGTTCGATGGAATCCACGAGTTCCCGT
>JAAYAK010000316.1 GCA_012719415.1 Syntrophorhabdus sp. | reverse complement strand
GCAAGTGGTCGTACCTGACCATAAGGAACTTGACCGGGGAACACTCCGGGCCATCATAAGGGCGGCCGGTCTAGGGGTGGAAGAGTTCAAGAAACTGTTGTAGCCATCACGCGCGGTTGGGTTCACCCTATCGTCTTTGACAGACCCCATTTTTGCCTTGTCCTTGTTGTTCTTTCCTTCCTGAGGTTTTCTCCTCCCGCCGAATAGCGGGACGAGAATGCCGCCAGATTCTGGTAGGCTCCATAATCTGGCGGCGGCCTTACTCTCTTTTCCCCTCTCTTCGCGACCTTAAGCGACCTCGAGCGAAGCGGGCGAGAGACATGCCTCTCGTTTTCTGAACCACGAAACACCCTTGCTCATGTAAGATATAAGTGGTATTATTTCTTACAAAAACTCGCGAGGCAATGTGATGCAGAGCGTTGATAGTAGGATACTGAGCAGGATTTATGGACGTGGGAGGGGTTGTGTGGTCACGCCAGGGGAGTTTCTCGACCTTGGCAGCCGGCAAGCCGTTGATCTGGCGCTCCACCGCTTGACAAAGAGAGGGACTTTGCGGCGTTTGGCGCGTGGGCTGTATGATTATCCGAGGACGCATGCGACGATGGGTTTGCTGTCGCCTGGTCCGGATGCCGTGGCCAGAGCGCTTGCGGGGAAAGACAGCATCCGCCTTCAGCCCTCCGGTGCGTATGCGGCCAATCTGCTGGGTTTATCGACGCAGGTGCCGGCGAAGGTTGTCTATCTGACCGATGGTCCGTCGCGAACGGTGAAGATAGGCAACCAGGAGATACATCTCCGGCATACAACCCCACGTAATATGGGGCCTGCGGGCCGCATCAGCGGACTTGTAATCCAGGCATTGCGGCACCTGGGAAGGGGGAATGTCGACGATTCAATCATTGATATCCTGCGGAGGAGACTGACGGAGGGGGACAAGAGGCAATTGCTCAAGGATATCAGTCACGCGCCTGCATGGGTGGGTCAATGCCTCCGAGCAGTCAGTGGTGAGGATCGTTGACCAATGGACCGCTGGTTCGTGCATATGGGAGGATGAAGGGGCGGTTATGGGTAATAGGTGATAGGTCATGGGGAAGGCGATAATACTTTTCCATGAACGCACAAGTTTCAAGGGTTCTTGTTCTTCACGTTCAAGCGGTTCAAGCCATTCAAGCGGTTCAAGCCGCCGCTCAGGATGTCCTCAAAGTCCCTACAGGTAACGCGGCGGACGGGGCGATTCTCTGAAGTGTCGCGCGGGGTATCACCGTATCAGGGTTGGTACGACAGGCCCAATACCTCTTTCAAGAAATGCCGGGCAAGGCGGATGACAACGGTGCCGCGGTAATCGGCCGTTGATCGCTGGTCGTCTATGGGACTTAAGATCCGAGCGTATCGCTTTAGAACAGCGGCCAGTATTTCCTCTCGTTCATGCCGGCCGTTAGTTCCCGGCAGGGAATCGACGAGGGCCTGTTCGCAATCCGGTGATCTGAGGACCTTCGGACCCACCGCGCCAAAGGCCAATCTCAAGTCAACAAGCCGGTCGTCGATCTTTCGTGCAAGTGCGACGATGGAGGCCTTGGTCAGGGCATTCGCCCTTCGTGCTGCCACCTTTTTATGAAACTCATGATCGAACTGATAGCGAGGTATTCGAAACCCCGTGACGATCTCATCAGGCGCGAGGATCGTCGTGCCGGGGCCTGAAATGAACTCGTTGACAGGGATTTCTTTCCGATCGTCCGTGCTTGCGCAGAGCACGGTTCCGTTCATCGCCAGGAGGTAGGGAATCGTGTCCCCGGCCGGGGATGCATTGCAGACGTTCCCTCCCATCGTTGCCATGTTCCTGACGGCAGGCGACGCCATGCTGCCGATGATCCTTGTCAGAAGTACGGGCACATCGGGATGGTCCCGCAATGAAGAGAGGGTCGCGCAGGCCCCGATGACGAGGAAACCGGGCTCCGTCGCTACTTGCCTTAGTTCCTCAAGATGACCGATGAACATGACGGGACGGTCGGCGTCAGCATTTACTGTGCCCCACCGTGCGGAGCGGACCATCAGATCGGTGCCTCCCGCGTAGGGGATGCCGCCTGTTTCCCTTCGAAGGATCAGAGCTTCTTTCAGGTCACGGGGCCTCAATGCGGTATCTTTCATCGGCTCGAAGTCTCCTTCGTTTCACGAGATGCCCGCATGACCGCCTGGACGATGCGGTTGTATCCGGTACACCGGCAAAGATTTCCCGACAATGCCTCCCGTACGGTTTCCTCATCGGGATCGGGGCAGGCATCGATGAGTGCACCAGCGGCAATGATCATCCCCGGTGTGCAGAATCCGCACTGGAGCGCCCCGGTCTCGCCAAAGGCCGAAGCGACCTTTCGAAACAGGTCCCGTTCCTGATACCCCTCGATAGTGACCACATGACGGCCCTCGACCGCGCCGACAGCAACGATGCATGCCAGTGCAGGCCTTTCATCGATAAGGACCGAGCAGGCGCCGCATTCACCCTCACCGCACCCCTCTTTGACGCCGGTCAGGCCAAGGTCCTCCCTGAGGACATCGATAAGCCGCCTCAAAGGATCCGTTTCGAGGACCACGGGACGGCCATTTACCACAAACGCGATTGTCATGATGAGGCCTCCTTTGCCCTGACAAGATCGAGGAGACACTCGGGCGTAATGGGCAGGCGGCCCACTTCTATGCCGAGGGCATCGGCGACGGCCTCCCCGAGAGCGGCGGCGGCACCTATCGTCGGTATCTCGCCCACAGATTTCGCGCCGAAGGGCCCTTCAGAATAGGGGTTGATCACAAAAGACTGCCGGATCGCCGGGATATCTCTCATTGTCGGTATGGCATAGTCCCTCAGACGGCCTTGCTGAAGGATGCCTCCTGCGCTTTCCAGCACCTCCATGAGGCCAAAACCAAGCCCCTGCACCAGCGCCCCGTCGACCTGCCCTTCCGCCAGGCGGTCATCGATGGGTCTGCCGATATCGTGAGCGGCCCATACGCCTGTTACCTGAACTTCGCACGTAAGTAAATCCACCGATACCTCTACCGCGACAGCTCCCCAGGAATAGGTGTGGAAGGCATCTCCGACGACTCGTTTGTCGTCCCATTCCAGATAGCCGGGCTCCACGTAATCTTCCATCACCTCGATCTCCCCCGGCTCGTCCCACCGGTCTTTGAGTTTCCGGGCCGCACGTTCGACAGACTTTCCGAACAGGGTCACTCCCAGGGAAGCACCCGTGCCCATTGTAGAGGGATCGCGGTCCGTATCCGGATTGTCCATACTGATGCGTTCGATGGGGATATCGAGAATGCGGGAGGCTATCTCCCGGAAAACCATCACTATGCCCTGTCCCAGCTCGGTAATAGTTGTGAGAATGACCACATCTCCCGATCCGGTACGCCGCAAGATAAGGGGTCTCGGTCGTCCCCGCAGAGTACCTTTGACGGTGTGCGGCGCCCCGAAGGAGTAAAGGGCGATGCCGATCCCCTTTTTCACCGTCGCGTCAGACCCGGCCTGTCTCCCGCGTTTTGCGCGGTAACCGGACATGTCATCGACGCTCTTTACGATCTCGGGTATCTTCACCTGATTGCGGAGGACGGCATCGGTGCTTGTCCTGTCTCCCTGCTTCAGTACATGGCCCAGCCTGAAATCAAGCGGGTCAATGCCGAGTTGCCGTGCAACGCGGCTCATATGGGTTTCGATGGCGAATGTCGTCTGCACAACGCCGAACCCCCGCGTGGCGCCGGGCATGATATGGTTCGTGGCCAGCGCCCTGCCCCGGACCGACACATTTTCGAACCGGTATGGACCCGTTGCCATCTTGACAGAAGAATCGAGAACAACGGCCGAGGAGCCGAAATAGGCGCCGCCAAGAAGGTCAATGTCCATTTTTACGGCCCTGATCCTCTTGTTTTGGTCGACGCCGCTCTTGATGCGGATCCGGGAAGGATGCCGCTTCGATGTCGTCGTTATGTCTTCTTCCCGATCGTACACGATCGAGCAGGGCCTTTGCGTTACATATGCGGCCAGGGCGCCGAGACAGGTGATCTGGGTTGTTGTTTCCATCTTGCCGCCGAAAGCCCCGCCGATGGTTGTGACACGCGCACGGATCCTGTCCGTGTTCCATCCCAACGGTATGGAAACAGCGACGGGAACGATGTCGGGTATCTGAAAAGGGCCGTAGACGGTCATGCGCCCTTCTTCGGGTACCGCTATCGCCCGAAGCGTCTCGAGATAGAGATGTTCCTGGTAGCCTGTCCTGAACTCGTCCTCAAAGACCCGGGCACTCTCGATGAATGTTTTTTCGACATCGCCGCGCTCGAAGCCGATAGAGGCTATTACATTGTCCGTACCGAAGACCGGGGGTATCCGCCCTTCCTCGGCGTCTTCGATGGTTATGACAGGCTCTTCCGGTTCGTAGTCGATGCGTATCCCGTCGTTTATTTCGAGTATCCTGCCCCGTTCGGGCCCCGCGATGAGGAGAATCGGCTGCCCGGCAAAACTGACCCTGTCTTCGGCGAGAAGCGGAAAGTCCTGTCTCAGGATCGCGCAAATGTTCCTACCGGGTATGTCCGTGCTGTCTATGACGTAGTATCCCGAAGCGACAGCGGGGACATGAACGGATCGGATGCCGGCGCGGGGGAACGGTGAGCGGACGACCATAACGTGAAGCATGCCGGGGAACGAAAGCTCGTCCATGTATCCCGCTTTGCCGCAGCACTTGGCCCAGGCATCATCTCGGACTGTCATCTATACTCCCTTTTTCATGCGGCTGATGGTGGAAGAGTAATCTCAAGAAGGCTTTTCTTCTTCGTATCCGGCCGATTCTTCACTCTGAAATCCTAGTCTATCCCTGACTGTATTGTCAAAAAGAATGTGGGGCCTGGAACACAAACAGAAGGTCAGCCTTCATTCAGGGGTCTTTGGGGTCGAATCTCTATTCTCTCAGACGTGTGCTTCCCAAAGATTCCCTTGACCGCCCGGATGGTCCGAAGTATACATAAAAATGTGTCATGCCGGGGGGCGGGTGGTGAAGCGCAAGTCTTGCGTTCAAATATTCCGGACAGGAGGTTTCAATTGATGTCATTTCGGTTGATCGTTGTTGCCGTCGCTGTTGTCTTGCTGTCCTCTCTCGCTTGCGCGGAGGATATCGGACCTTTCCACTATAAGTGCGATGACGGGACGTCCTTTACCATCACTTTCGTGAAGGCCGAAGGCGAGAGCTCGCCCATGACGGCCCGGCTTACTCTGCCAAAGAGCAAGGATGCCATAATCCTCACCAACAAGGGGGGTGCCAGCGGTATCCACTACGCCAACGATAGATATGCCTACGACGAGTGGCACGGCAATGTGTCCTTCAGGGATTCTTCAAAGAAGCGCAAGGGGAAGAGCGCCCAAAAGGTCTCCTGCCATGAGGTCGAGAAGTAACCTACATTTCCAGCATAAGGCGCAGCAAACCCGAGATGGAGTCCCGCTATGGTGTCAGGAAGGTGGGGTTGTTCGGGTCCTGCGTCAGGGGGCGGCAGAGGAAAAGAAGCGATATCGATATACTTGTCGCCTTCAGCCGCGACATCGATCTCTTCGATTTTCTTGACCTTCGCGAGCACCTCGAAGACAGGCTGCAGTCGAAGGTTGACCTTGTGATGGAGTCGGCCT